>NZ_JAUBSA010000010.1:0-131112 GCF_036702115.1 Microcoleus sp. LAD1_D5
GGAGCCGTGTGAGGTGAAAGTCTCACGCACGGTTCTGAAGGAGAGGTAGGGGTGGCAACGCCCCTATCGACTCTAACGCACCCGGAGGTGAGATTTAGTGCGCGGGTGGGGTGCGGGGTGTGTACGCTGCGGTTAAAGTTACTCGCAAGCGCTTCTTAAAAACGAAAAATGCAGGTGGGAGGTTGCCAAAGCCTTTGTTCGCTTGTGAGAGAATGGCGTTGTTGGTGGGCCTCTTGTGCCTTCTACCTTCGATCGAGCTGGTATCCATTTTTTTTGATCGGCAATTCAGTCAGCTTTAGTACCCTGCCCTCTCGATCCGCAAAAATCCCAAAGCTAAAAACGTCATGCCCATACCCATTCTCGTTCTGCTTGAAGTTCTAATTGTCATCGCACTTTCGAGACTTGTAGGTTTAGGATTTCGAGCGATCAAACAACCTCAAGTCATTGGAGAAATTGTAGCAGGAATTATGCTTGGGCCTTCTCTGTTTGGCTTAGTTGCACCAGATTTAGCAACAGCACTTTTTCCAGCCGAGGCCGTTCCCTTCCTCAACGTGCTATCTGAGGTGGGGTTAATATTTTTCATGTTTTTGATTGGTTTGGAACTGAATCCAAAGTACCTAAAAAGCAATTTAGATATCGCGATTTTAACTTCACACGTCAGCATTCTAGTGCCGTTTTCCCTGGGAAGCTTGCTCGCACTGCTGCTGTATCCCATCGTTTCAAATAATAGCGTTTCCTTTACCGCCTTTGCTTTGTTTTTGGGCGCTGCGATGTCAATTACGGCCTTTCCGGTGCTGGCCAGAATTATTACAGAGCACAACTTGCAGAATACAAAATTGGGGACGCTGGCCTTGACTTGCGCTGCGGTAGATGACGTGACGGCGTGGTGTTTGTTAGCAGTAGCGATCGCAGTTACTCGAACTAACTCGATGTTAGGCGCTTTGCCGACAATTATTGCATCTTTAATTTACATCGGTTTCATGCTGACTGTAGTCCGCTGGTTCTTGCAGCGACTTTCCAAACACTACAACCGCACTGGCAGATTAACACAGTTAGTGCTGTCGGGAATTTACATGGGAGTTGTAGCTTCGGCCTTAATTACTGAATGGATCGGCATTCATTTAATCTTCGGTGCATTTTTGCTGGGTGCTGCCATGCCTAAGAATGCGGGATTAACCAGAGAATTAGCAGAAAAAACCGAAGATTTTGTACTAATATTTCTGCTGCCCATATTTTTTGCTTATAGCGGGTTGCGGACTCAAATCGGCTTGCTCAACACTCCCGAATTGTGGCTGCTGTGCGCCGCAGTTTTGGGAGTGGCAATTGTCGGCAAATACGTCGGCACTTACGTTGCGGCGAGAGTTTGTGGCATCAACAACCGCGAAGCTTCAGCGCTGGGATGGCTGATGAATACTCGTGGTTTGACTGAACTAATTGTGCTGAATATCGGTCTTTCCTTGGGGGTAATTTCGCCGCTGCTATTTACGATGTTAGTCATCATGGCTTTAGTGACAACTTTTATGACTTCGCCGCTGTTGGAGTGGACTTATCCAAAACGGTTAATTAGATTAGATATTTCAGAAGTTAACTCTGAGGATTCAGAATTAGAAGATTCACAAATTGCTGACAGCAGCGAAGAAACTGCTAGCAAATTGCTGCCCACTTATCGAATTTTAGTACCGGTTGCCAATCCCAGCACGCAGAAAGGTTTACTGCGACTAGCTGTAGCGCTAGCGCAGCCGGCTGCGGGTATGGGTGGTGACGATTTACAGTTGGCGGCGGTTCATCCTCTGAGTTTGATAGAATTAAATGATGACTATGCCTTTAAAAGTATGCCTGCGGAAGCCGATCGCATTATTCAAGAGCGCCGCTCGAAATTATCAGAATTGATTGATAGTTTGGAACTGCCAGAGGGGCGAAAATTTGTACATCCCATCATTCGGGTTACTAATGATGTAGCCCGGGAAACGGCCCAAATTGCGGAGATCGATCGCGCGGATTTGATTTTAGTAGGATGGCACAGACCTACTTTTAGCAGCAACCGTTTGGGAGGGCGTGTCGGCCAAATTCTCAGCAACGCTAAGGTGGATGTAGCAATTTTTGTTGACAGAGGCCGGGAAAGGTTGAATAACTTGTTAGTACCTTACGCGGCAAACATTCACGATGATTTGGGGTTAGAATTGGCGCTGAGACTGTTAGTAAATAGCGAGGAACGCCGTTTGACGGTGCTGCGGGTGGCGGTTGACGGGGAAGCTGAAAACGAGCTGAGTTATGAGTTTCAGCGGGTGATGGATCAGTTGCCGGTTGATGTACGAGCGCGCATTGAAACTCCGATTGTGGAGGCTGCTGAGCCAATTCAAGCCGTGGTGGCGGCTTCTGCTAATGCTGATTTGACTATTGCGGGTACGAGTCGGGAGTGGGGAATTGAGCGCCAAACTTTGGGACAGTATACTGATGAATTGGCTGTGCAGTGTCATTCTTCGCTGCTGATTGCGCGGTGTTACGTTAGAGTGCGATCGCACTTGGCATCGGTACTTCCTCAAATGTAGTCAGTTGACGGTTGACGGTTGACAGTTGACAGTTGGCAGTTGACAGTTGATTGTTTTTGATGCCCAATTCCAAATTACTAATTACCAAGATGATGAATCATTTAAGCCTCAAATCGCTAGCCTTTTACGGGATTGCGATCGGCTCAGTTTCACTGCTGTTTAAAGTAGTAACTGCTTATGGCGAAACAAATTTAAACGCTCCTCCGGCAATTGCGGGAAATTATCGCTTCGATCCTAAAAATTTGCCCGAATGTCTTAAATCTGATGCTTTGGTATTGACAATCGAGCAATCGGGTGTTTATTTGAGCGGTAATTTGCGATCGGGCAGCAGGGAGGGCAGGGAAAAAACAGCTCAAGGGAAACCTTCTCTACTTGGTAAGTGGGAAACTCAAGGATTGAACTTGTCGGGTGCGGTTCCTAATTTAGCGGGTTGCAGCGACTCCACAGCAACCGGTCAAAACAGTTCTGTTAAAATGCGCGGAATTGTCGAGCAAGAAAGCCTCAAGGGAAAAATTAGTCTTACCGATGGGGCGGCTGCTAGTGATTTTACGGCTCAAAGAGAAGCGGCGGTGCAACCCCAGAAGCAGGAACATTGATCGATCCCCATAGGAAATAAGAAATGGGAAATGGGTAATTCTTTGTCGCTTTCCGACTCTCCCCTTCTCCCGTAAGGAAGCAAGGAATCACAAAGCGGGGCGGGGCGGTGGTGGGGGAGTGGGCGATCGAACTCCGGCCGCCGGAACTCGCCCACGACGGTCGGTTGCTGCTAAATTGAAAATATACCTAAAAGTTAATGATAAAAATAAAGTATCCCAGAGAAGTTCTTGGTTGAGAATTTGTCTTGCTCAAGACCCCCCGTGCCCGTATAGTTTGTTTGGAATGGATGTTGCCGTGATCTTAATGCCGTCAGAAACTTCGCTTACCCAGTCAAACCCGTTAATTTTAGACAGTTTGCCAGACTTGTCGCCGAACGATGGCGGGTGTCCCCGCCGGGCCAGATTGCAAATTGACTTGATGTTGCTGGCGATCGAAGCCTTGTATCTCGGAGGTGCGGAAGAAATGCTGGCAGTGTCAAAGGACCTGGAATTGGAATCAATTATCAAAAATCGGGTTGCCCTTTGGCTGATGCGTAATACTAACCCGCTGAGACGCTACACGCAGCGCCGCTCGCTTACCATTGTGGAGGCAAAAGCGCTGGTGGCGATCGCCTGTAATATGGCGCGCAAGTTAACCGCGACAATTCGGCAGTTGCTGCTAGACTCGCAGCAGTTGCAATCGAAAAATATCCCCCTCAACCAGAACCTGCTGCTGGCCGAGTATTTAGAACGCTTTCGAGCTCACTTTCGATCGCGCATGAACCCCAAGCGATCGCTAGTTGCAGCTTACGATTCCGACGACAAGCTCAACGAACTAGCTTTGAACTTGTTGAGCAAACTGCTATTTTGTACAGGCACAGCCGGAATGCAGCGCTTCTGGGTTAGCCTGTTTGATGGAGAAGTTGAATAAAAAATGACTATTAGGCGTCAGTACAGTCTGCCAAATTGCACCCTGGTTCTAGAAGGGTTGAGCGATGGATCGGCAGCCAGCCAGTTAGATATACGACCGGTGCTTTCCATATTAATGAGCGCTGAATGCTATGTGAACGGTCTCGGCGAGCCCCTAAGCGGGGGACGAGACTTTTTTGAAAGCTTGGTGAGGGCCGTCAGCAGCTACGCTCAAGAATTTATGAGCGGAGTGCATTATCCCGATCGCTACGGCCCGAATGTGGGTATGGTGCAGTTACACAGAATTGACGGCAACGTGCATCGGTTGACCGTTCTACCCACCTCCACAGGCAGCGCAACCCAAATCGATCAAAAAACAGAACTGTCGGCAAAAGTAGATTTGACGACGGTACAGCTATTTGACTTGGTAGAGGCGATCGATCAGTTTTTTGCCGACACGCAGACGCTGCCGGAATTGTCGCTGCAATTAACCCCAATTTCCAAGCGTTATATCAAGTCGGCCGAACCTTTGGCAAAGCGGACTTTACCTGCTGTGGTGGGGGTGTCGAGTTTGGCTTTGGCTGCGATGGCATTTTTCTTGGTGCCGGTGCCGGAAGTCCAGCGCCAGAGAGATCCGGTGCCGCAGCCCAATCCTGCAGGCCAGAATCAGGGGACACCGAATCCGGGCGGATCGGGTTCGCCTAATCCCAATCCCACGCCCCCTGCTGACGGTTTGCTGCCTGGGACTCAAACTCCGAACGCTGAATCGCTTTCGCCGACTCCGATCCCCGCGCCGCAGCCGGACGCTTCACCGTTGGCCACACCGCAGTCGGACGATTCACCGTTGGCCACACCGCAGTCGAATACTTCGCCCGAAAGCACGCCCAGTCCTGTTGCTGAAGGTTTGGCAAGCCCTGAAGCAGCAGCCGTGCCCATTACCGATCCAGGGCAAATTGAGCTTTTGAGGGGCAAACTTTCCCAGCAAATTGACGGAGTTGTGAAGAATCAGCCTCCGGTTGATGCGGAGTTGGTTTATCGGGTGAGTGTGGCCCAAGACGGGGCGATTGTCGGTTACAAGTCGGAGAATTCGGCAGCAGTCGAGAGATCCGAAACGCCGTTGTCTGAGTTGCTTTACAAACCGGTTGGCACCCGGCCACCTGCGGAAGCGCTGGCTGATTTCCGTGTAGTTTTGGCACCAGACGGCAATGTTCTAGTCACTCCTTGGTAATGGTTGATTGTTGACTGTTAACGGTTGACTGTTGACTGTTAACGGTTGACTGTTGACTGATACCAAATCCGGCTTTAATACCCCTCTCAATCTCTTAGTCTGCGGAGGCAGACTTTGTTTTTCTAGTATCGATTTCAATCGCCGAATCATCTACAAACCAATTCCTCAAAAGCCTGTAGGTGCGATCGGCTCAATATCTGGGTCAAATCCTCCGACTTGATTGGTGCGAATTATCCACAAAAATGCTCCTTGTTTTAATAAAACTTTGGCGATTTCATCTTGGGTGCGCCTCGGCAACATTGTGCGGTAACTAATAGCAGCTTTTATCAGGGTTGCTATACCAACAAAAAAGGTTTTTTTCAATTCAGAATCAATCCCCGCTAATCTGGAATTTTTGCGCCAATCTGGACGAACAATACCGAGGGGCATTAATACTGTTTCTAAACTTTCTCCTAATGCTACTAACTGGTGAAATCTTTGGGTTTGTGCATCGGTGGGATGTGTTTTCAACCAGTCTTGAA
This sequence comes from Microcoleus sp. LAD1_D5, assembly GCF_036702115.1. Classification (NCBI taxonomy): domain Bacteria; kingdom Bacillati; phylum Cyanobacteriota; class Cyanophyceae; order Oscillatoriales; family Microcoleaceae; genus Microcoleus; species Microcoleus sp. LAD1_D5. Next base: position 5,783 of record NZ_JAUBSA010000010.1, read on the forward strand.
TCTGAGGATTTGACTCTATTTCGGAAGTGATTTTTTTAATTGTCGCGTAAATTGCCTGACTTGAATCTTGGACGCAAGAAGTTGCTGGCGTCACTAAACTTGCGCCGGTGCCGTCTCCGCTGCGGTAACGGGCCATCATGATATCTAGTTGCTGGTTTAATTCGGTTAAAGGCGACAAGGTGATGCCGTCAAAATCGTAGTCGCAACACACGCAGTCTAATTTACAGATGATATCGCAAACCGGGCGATCGCCCAACCAGCCGCGCTGCAAGTCTCCCATGTAGCTTTGCCATTTGCTGGAACCGGCAACAATTCCGTCGGGATTGTGGGCGTAAACTTGTTTGTATTCTATGTCAAAACGCAGTTCGCTGGTAAAGCGATCGCGCACCACTTTTGCTACTCCGAAAGCAAAATGTCCGGTGACAATTCCCAGCGGTGGCCGTTCGCCTTTTTTGCCACCGATACCCCCGAAACTGTGAATCACTATCCCGATATCTCCTTCTTGCCAAGGAGAGATGGAAGCGTTTTCTGTAGCATCATTTGGGGTTAACAATACTCTTTTTGCTTGCCCTTTTTGTGCTGGTGTATTTTCCCAATTTTTGCTGCTTAAATAAGCCAGAGATTTTTTTAAACCGAAATGTGTTTCATCGGGTGTTAATTGGGCAATTTTGCGGGGTTCGATTGCCTGCACTACAAATATACTGTCTTCGTCTCTTTCGCCGTAAATGTACCAGCCGTCTGAATTTAATGGCGATTTTTCGATCAGGTGATTGGTAGACCTCGCTACGCCATTTTTGTCTGGCTGTACTTGCGGAATCCGAATGATTTCGGCTGCGCTGTCAAATTGTTGAGATGTTTTGTTGAAATGCCGGACAATAAATTTGTCGCTGTCGGCTTCTTTTCTCTGTAAAATTGAGACTAAGGCGCAGAAACGTCCGATAATTTGTACTGGTTCGCGATCGATCGTGAGTTCATGGCGATCGCTGCTGCTATAATTAATCGCAATTACTGGCCTGCGTAGCATCACAGTCACGCTGTCTTCGAGTCTGCTGCCTGCTAGAGTTTCTAAAGGGCCTACATTTCGCCAGCCGTTCAATCTATCTGGATGAATGTTGCCAGATTTTTTACTATCTTTAGCCTGTTTTGTGAAGTTGATATCCTGCGTTACTGCGTGGGCAAAAAACTGTACTTCGCGATTTGTACTCCATTTCAAAAATGCTGTTTTGCCAATAAAGTTTTGATATTTTTTGGGGGCATTGATTACTTCAAAAAACACTGTACCGTAGGGCTGGCGCTGTTCGTGTGACGGCAAAATTAAGCGCCCGTGCCAAAGAGCGATCGGCTTGTAGAGATAGGCAACTGATGCCGAATTATCGCAAATTATCTCCGGCTCAAGCGCTGCTGAAATATCGCTTTTGCCTCCAAAAATAGTAGCAGTTAAATTGCCGTCACTTTCTACGAATCGAGGTTCTAAAAAAACCTTTTCAGGTTGTGAAATATCAGCGGTTAAATGACCAGTGTTTCTTGTGAACGAGCGGCCAAAAAAAAGGCGACGGTTCTCCAATTTCGCCTGCAACCAATTGAAGAAAATGCGAATAAAAATAAATGCTGTTAAACCAAAAACAACAGCTAAAATAATCAGCCCCAGGGTCAAAATGAATTGGTTGAAAGACTGACCTGACACTAAAAAAATTGTTGGCCCGATCAAAGAAAATGCCGCCATAATATCTAAAAACGAGTTTTAGGTTCGATCCAGTCTGTGCTGGCTTGACTGCCGAAAACTAGGGGTTTGTCCTCGGTGACTGCTACCGTTTGCCCTGTCATATCAACTGCACAAAGAGGCCAAGATCGATCGCCCAAATTTCCTGCGCGGAACAGAACTTTTCCGGGACAAACTTGACTCCAACCCAACAATACAGCATGAGTGTAAAGACTGCGAGCGGGAGCAACGGTATAAGTGTAATTATCATTTTTGTCCCAAATGACACCGTAGTCGGACATATCGGAAGAGTTGAAAAGTGCTTCAAATTCGCGGGCGAGAATGCGGGAACCGTCTTGATTCCAAGAAACAGGCACTAAAATGGCGATCGTCCCGGACATATCTGTATCATCGCTACCATACATCCCACTTTCCGCCAGTGGCGAAGCAGCCGCCACTGTTTGCAGTTCGCCGGTTTTGAGATTTTCCACAAACATGACGCTGCTAACCCGACACCGGGAGAATTCCGGCTGCACTTGCAACTCAATTCGACTGTAAGCTGCGTATTGGCCGTTAGTTGATACTAGGGATGGACTGCGATAATAGCGGAGGCCTGTGCCGCCAGTTGAGCTCACTTTAACATGAGTGGCACTAATCCATTCCCAAGGAACGGGATAAGGGCTATTTAAAGGGTCAGTCATCGGTTTTTTTTCCAAAAGTTTTACTGAATTATCCAACAGATTCAGGCTGGCACGCAACGGATTAGACACCCGGTTTCTGCCTCAATGCTTCGCCACCAAACCCCAGATTTATAGAAACCGGGTTTCTTTTTTAGATTTGAGATGGGAGGACAAATCTAAAATCTAAAATCTAAAATTTCAAATCGGATAGGTAAGATAGTATCGAAATTAATCTGGTCTGTACACCGAGAGGGATGAAATATGACGCGATCTTTTAACCAAAAACCTTCAATCCCCCCCAGTCGCGTCTCCAAGTCGCGGGGAAAAGGTTTGCTTGTACTGTCGCTGATTTTTCGACTGCTGCTGCTGGGGGTGGGCAGCGGTTTTGCGTGGGTGTTGGGGATGGCGATCGCTCAAATTTATCCGTCAGGGGCGACGGAGATGCCGCTGGCAGAGAGATTGCTGCGTGTAACTCAAAATTTGACCTCCAGCCCGAAACGCGCCCCAGCAAGGCAAATTCCGGCGCTGCCGCCACCAACCGCTACACCAACCTCCCAGTCAACAGTCAGTCCTGCCCAGAGAGAGAAATTGCAGTCGGATTTGAGACAGTTGCAGGGCGAACTCAACGCGCTGATTGGTCGCACGGCGGCTTTGGAGAGTCAGTTGGGCAGCAGCCGCCCGACGGAAACTTTGGAAAAGCGTTTGCAGTTGATGTCGCGCGAATTGGCGGGGCCGGAAACGGCGGCAAGTCCTGTTCCTGCTTTACCGGCGATCGGCAGCAGCCCCAGTCTGAACCCTGAAACTGTGAATACTGCGCCACAGAATGCCAATAATCCGGTGTTTGGGGGGGATGGGCTGATGGTGACTCTGCCCAGCGATGTTTTGTTTGATACTGGCAGCATTTCTTTGCGCGCGGGAACTAATGCGATTTTGGACAATTTGGTGGCGGAGTTGGGCAATCACGAGGGGGCGACGGTGCGGGTTGCCGGCCATACTGACGACGCGGGGGAAGCGGCGGACAATCGCAATGTGTCGTTTGCGCGGGCTCAGGCTGTGGTGCAGTATTTGTCGGGTGTGCTCGGTCAGAAGTATCATTGGGTGGCGATCGGCTATGGAGAAAGTAGCCCTTCGGTAGATAATAGTTCTGATACTAATCGGCAGCGCAACCGCCGCATTGAAGTGGCAATTAGTCCTTAGTTTTTAGTCTTTAGTCGGCGAATTTGTAGATACTCTGTTGAATTGTCTAGGAGGTAGTTAGTGTCACGCCGAAGGCGTAACAGGCGGCAAGTCAGAATTATTTTTGGCTTGATTTATTGTCTCTCGATGTTCGCTCATAAGTTTCGGTTTTAAATACAAGTTCTCAATCAAAGCTGCCACTCCCGCAAACCAAGGCGGTACAATTACAGCTCCGATAATTCCCAATACTTGAACGCCTCCCAATACAGACAGCAATTGATATAAAGGATGCACACCAACCGATGAACCAACCAGCAAAGGATCGAGTACGTAAGTTTCCAAGTTTTGGATGATTACAAATAACAGCAATACCCACACAAGTACCCAGCCACCTTTAGCTAATGCTACAATTAATGCTGGTACTGCTCCCAATACTGGCCCGATGAATGGAATCAGGTTTGTCACACCTGCGATCGCACCCAAGCCTAAAGCAAATTCCGGCATTCCCAAAACGCTCAAACCTGTGGTAATAAATATCCCTAAAATGCCCGAAACTAACACTCGCCCGCGAATATAACTCCCCATTCTTTGACCGATTGGCGCCGCTTGTGAGGCTAATCTTGCATCCCAAGGTTTCGGAAAAAACTGCACCAAACTTTTGATTAATGTGTCGCTGTCGGCAACCATGTAACCTGAAATAAATAATGCTAAAACTAGGCTGAAGACCCCGCCTAGAATGCCTCTCGTTAAACTGTACGATCGCAAAACCAGTTGTTGGCTCGATCGAATCAGCCAATTAGTCAGCGATTGAGTGTCCACCAACTGACCCACCAAGGCTGGGGCGTCGTCGCTCAACCGACTCAATACATTAGTTGCCACAGTTCGCAAACTTTCGACATAAACTGGTAACTGCCGCAGCAGTAACTCTATTTGTTCGATTACCGTGGGGCCGATTAACACTACCGTCCCGCTAAATCCGCCGATGAGAGTTAAATAAACCATAATCACCGCCAGCCAGCGGGGAACTCGCATGGTTTCGGCCCAATTAACGATCGGGACGATCGATGCGGCCAGCACGACTGATATCATTAGAATTACTAGCAGGCTCCGCAATTGCCACAGCAGCACTAGCAGCAAGGACGATGCTACAATCAGCAGCAAGTTAGGTAAAGAAATGGTTATCCGCTGTTCTGACATGATGAAGTAATTATATTTTTGGCGCTCGTCTCAGCCTTGATTTTATAATAAACGATATGATATAAGTTACAATTAAGATTATGAAAGTGCATTCAAGCAGTGGGAATGTCTTTGCTGACTTATGGCTCCCCAATCCTGATGAATTATTGATTAAGGCACAACTAGCTCATCAAATCAGTGAGTTAATTTCCGAACGCCAACTAAGCCAGACTGAAGCAGAAAAGCTCTTAGGAATCGATCGACCCAAGATATTAGCACTAATGCGCGGTAAATTATCCGAGTTCTCTACAGAACGCCTATTTAGTTTTCTCAACGCACTCGGCAGCAATGTATAGATTCGTATTGCCCACTCGCAACCAAATGTCCAAGCTCAAACTCGCATTGTCGTAGCATAGTACATTAAAAATTAAAAGATTAATATGCAGCCGCAATATTCAACCCAAGATTTGTCCGCCATTTCGTCTATAAAATCCCCAACGCTGTTTTACGAATGGCAAAATTATCGCTGTGCTTACGAGATTTACCACCCAACTACTGCGACAGAAGATAGCATCCCTTTGTTATTAATTCATCCGATAGGAGTTGGTTTGTCAAGAATCTTTTGGCATAGATTTTGTGAGAGTTGGTACAAAGCAGGGAACACTAATCCAATTTATAATCCCGACCTTTTGGGCTGCGGCGATTGCGAAATGCCTGCTGTGGCTTGCTATCCTGACGATTGGGCCGCACAGTTGCAGTATTTCTTGGAAACTGTAGTCAAAAAACCTGCGATCGTACTCGTGCAAGGTGCTTTACTGTCTGTAGCCTTGGCTTTAGCAAAAATGCAACAGGAAAGCGGCTCCAATTTAATTCGTGGCTTAGTTCTCGCAGGGCCTCCAGCTTGGGCGGTGATGAACAAACATTCGACAGAAAGACAGCAACGAATTGTCTGGAATTTGTTAAATTCTCCGTTGGGAAACGCTTTTTATCGCTACGCCAGACGCGCTGAGTTTTTGCGTTCTTTTTCTGTGAAACAACTGTTTGGCGATGCGGCACAAGTTGACAGCCAATGGTTGGATGCTTTGCAGGCTGGGGCGGCAAATCCTGACAGCCGGCACGCGGTTTTCTCGTTTTTAGCGGGGTTTTGGCGCCAGGATTACAGCGGTACGATTCAAAAGTTCGATCGACCCGCACTCATTGTGATGGGAGAAAAAGCCTCAAGCATCAGTCAAGCGGGTAAGGAAGAGAAACCGGATGAAAGATTAGCGCAATATTTAGCCCATTTTCCTAATGCGGAAGGTTTATTAATGCCGGGGCGCAATGTTTTGCCCTACGAATCAACCGCAGAATTTGTCGCGGCTGTTGCGGAGTTTGTGAATGGGAGTTTTTAACCGTAGATATCAGCAGATGAACACAGATGAAGGCGGATGGAATTTCATCTGCGTTTATCCGCGTTCATCTGCGGTTAAAAAACTCTAAATTTCAACTGCGATGCCAAATTGTTGTACCATCTTTTTGATCGATCAGAGTAATGCCCCGATCCTTAAGTTCGTTGTCAATGCGATCGCCCTCAGCGAAATTCTTAGCCTTTCGGGCATCCTTCCGCTGCTGAATCATCACCTCAATCTCCTTATCAGTTAATCCCCTAATGATTTTACTTTCACCAATACCGGACAATTTGAGATCGAGATCGATATCCCCACTTAGCACGTGGTGTCTGGGGCGACTCCAAGTTGTTGTACCATCTTTTTGATCGATCAGAGTAATGCCCCGATCCTTAAGTTCGTTGCGAATGCGATCGCCCTCAGCGAAATTCTTAGCTTTTCGGGCATCTTTCCGCTGCTGAATCATCACCTCAATCTCCTCATCAGTTAATCCGCTAATGATTTCAAATTTATTAATACTGAAAGATGCGGAAGGGATATTGATAGTCGCACTTAGCGGGACGAGTCTGGGTTTTCTAAATCCTAAAACTTCGGCTAACTTAACCAGAGTCTGCCACTTTTGTTGCAACACTTCCGAAGGCATTTCCGTTTTTCCCCCATGTACAATTATATTGCTTTCGCGCCGCAATTCCTTCGCCAATTCAAACACAACAGCTAAAGCATTAGGAGTATTGAAATCATCATCCATCGCTGCTCTAAATTGCTGTACAGCCTCACTCTCCCCTATGGGCGATTTCAGAATTTTATCTGAATCCCAGTCCAATTGGGAACCGTGCAAATCACCAAAAAGTAGGCTTTCTTTAAGAGTGTGCCAGCCATTTTTTGCAGAGGCGATCGCCTCTTCGGTAAAATCAATTTGACTCCGGTAGTGCGCTGTTAACACAAACAGCCTCACCGCCATCGGTTCCACCGCTTTTGACTTCTGGCTTCCTTCCAAAGCTGTATCGCCCGACCAATTCCCATCCAACAAATCGCGAATGGTAATAAAATTGTGCAAAGATTTCGACATCTTTTTGCCATTGACAGTCACAAAAGCATTGTGCATCCAATAATTAGCAAGTGACTTGCCAGTGGCGGCTTCAGATTGAGCAATTTCGTTTTCATGGTGCGGAAAAGTTAAATCGGAACCGCCGCAGTGAATGTCAATAGTTTCGCCCAAGCAATCGCGCACCATAGCCGAACATTCGATGTGCCATCCGGGGCGGCCTTTTCCCCAAGATGAATCCCAAGCAGGTTCTCCCGGTTTAGCGCTTTTCCACAGAGCAAAATCAGAGGAATCTTGCTTTTTTTGAGCTTCTATTTCTTCAGTTTCTAATCTCCCGCTAGCCCCGGCTTGCATTTCTTCCAACTTGCGGCCGGAAAGTTTTCCGTAATCGGCAAACTGCCTCACGTTGTAGTAAACGTCGCCGCCGGAAGCATAGGCATAACCTTTATTTTCTAATTCGTGAATCAGCCGTTTAATGCCGTCCATTGTATGGGTGGCGCGGGGATATTCATCGGCTTCGAGAATATTCAGCTTCTCCATATCTACGAAATATTCATGGATGAAGCGTTCCGCCACGGCTTCCATTGTGGAATTGGTTTCGCGGGCGCGGTTGAGAATTTTGTCGTCAATATCTGTAAAATTCTGCACGTAGCGCACATCGTATCCCCGCCACATCAGATAGCGACGCACCATGTCCCACACAATGTAAGCGCGGGCGTGGCCGACGTGGCAGTAATCGTATACCGTAACGCCGCAGCAGTACATCCGCACCTTTCCTGGTTCGAGGGGCTCAAAAGGTGATTCGCGACGGGTCAAGCTGTTGTAAAGCGTTAGAGTCATTCGATTTTAGATTTTAGATTTTAGATTTTAGATTTTACAAGATTTACGCAGAACGTCTATGTGTAGGGTGTGCAGTGCCCACCTTATCTGTATGAGTAGCGCGTCAAACCATTTTTGCGTTCAGGACTGTTGGTTTGTAGTTGCGATCGCCGAAGTGCCAGCCTAGGAAATTTGGTACTCAATCTCTTCTATCTATACTACCGCCCCAGCCGACTCAATCTTACATCTAATTTATGTCAGGGAATCTTGACAATAGTTTCTGGGACGATCCCCGCTGGCACCGCATTGTCATGAAATCTTGACATATTGATCCCCAAACTCACGAAAATGCGTATAACTACCCAGGATTGAGGCAAAAGACCCCTTGACCCGATCGCAACTTGTCTGCAACATTAAGTCATGACAAAGCGATCCCAAAGAAATGCTTGGATTAAGCAGCCCTGGGAGTCGAATAGCGCGTGTGCTGCCAGCACAGCGTTGCTAGCAGCACCGGTCGCACTCACAAAATCGATCTTGTCAATCAAGAATCGACAGATAAAGCTTTATTTAGATCGGACGGTGCGCGCAGAAGCCAATAAGTCCAAACCCCCGATCGCATTGGGGACAAGACAAGCTAAAAACAAGCAAGGCTTCAAAGGTTGGAGAGATTTGGAAGCTCGATAATATTTGCATTTAAAAGAGTTTCTAACTCAAAAATTCAACACATTTGTGTTGAACGGAAAAATCTAACCCGCCATCCCAAATTAGTGGAGAACAAACTCATGGCAAAAGAACGCCCACCATTAGAAGAGATGACTTTGCGACAACTCCGCAGAGTTGCTAGCGAATGTGGAGTCTCTCGCTACAGCCGGATGCGGAAATCGCAACTCCTGGCATCAATTCAAGAAATTCAGCGCACCAAATTTTCCTACAGCCCATCTCGCAAACTAGAGGCACAAGAAGCAGTGGAAGCAGCAAAGTTTGAACTCGGTCAAGAAGATAGAACAGGTGGTTCTTTGTCGTCTGTAGATGAAGGTTTAGCAGATTTGCCCAACGGCTACGGCGAAAGCCGGGTTGTTTTAATGCCCCGCGACCCAGAATGGGCTTACACTTACTGGGACATTCCCAACGCTCGCAAAGAAGAATTGCGCCGCCAAGGAGGACAGCAACTCGCCCTGCGGATCTACGACGTTACAGATGTTAACCTCGACATCCAAAGCCCGCACAGCATTCAAGAATATCCCTGCGACGAACTGGCGCGGGAATGGTACGTGCCAATCCCCGTGAGCGATCGGGACTACGCGATCGACATCGGCTACCGCTGTGCAGATGGCCGCTGGCTGGTATTAGCTCGATCGGCCCAAGTCCGCGTTCCTCCCGTCTATCCCAGCGACTGGATTGAAGATCAATTCATCACCCTCGATTGGGAAGAAGAGTTGCAAGGCAAAACCTTCGCCGAACTGGTTCCTCCGGCAAAGAAAATGGCACAAGCAGCCAATGGCTTCGGTTTCAGCACCGAAAATGCTATATACGAACAAATCTTCGGCATGGCAGAATCTGCCGAATCCCTGCGGGTAGCGGGTTCTATCTTCGGTTCCATGCAGCACGTCGCCGGTTCGGTCCAGCAAGTCGGCATCCACGAACAAGCTCTCAGTTCCTACGTGTTCCCCTCCGGCGTCGGAATGTGGGCGGCTCCCACCATGTCCGGCCTCACCGCGTCGGGTGTCGGTATGTCCGGCCTCACCATGTCGGGTGTCGGTATGTCGGGCCTCACGATGTCCGGTTTCGGTATGTCAGGTGTTGGTATGTCGGGAGTTGGCTTCGCCGCCCCGATGCGCCCCCGCCAGTTCTGGTTAGTTGCTGACGCCGAACTGATCGTCTACGGCGCCACCGAGCCCGACGCCACAGTCTACGTAGGCGGACAGCCGATTAAACTCAATGCTGACGGCACTTTCCGCTTCCAGATGTCCTTCCAAGACGGCTTAATCGACTATCCGATTTTTGCAGTAGCAGCAGACGGTGAACAAAACCGCGCCATCCACTTGAAATTCAACCGCGAAACCCCAGAACGGCGCACCAATAGCAAGCAAGATGCTGTGGTCGAATGGTTGGGCTAATCCCAAAGGTAGAAAGGTCGATCGAGCGGCGGGCAATCATTCAGGTTTGTGCCAATTTTTGAACCATCACAAGCCATAGCCTCAGCCGATCGTGATTTGTTAAGGTTAATCCCAGACAACAACCCATAACACCCCCTATGCACCGTTCTCCTGTTTTGAGGAGCGGTGTTTTTTGTATTTAGGACTTACTCAGAAACCGGGTTTTTATAGCAGAATAGATCGTGGGTCGGGCGATCGGCAAAAGTTATACCAATTCTTAAAAATAGGGATAAATATAGATTGTATGCGAGCCTTTGTAGGGAATTAGGCTGGGCATAAGTCCCTACTTTGTTTCATCTGAGATATTGCACCATTCTTAATTACTTGTTTAGGAACAGGCAAGATGCCTGTTCCACAAGAGATGAATTTCATTGTGGAACAGGCATCTTGCCTGTTCTTGACAATGGTGCAAGATGTGAGTTTCATCCGATTGACAACTGCTATATTAGACAATTATCTCAATATCTATCTGTAGATAGATGTTGGCTTAACTCGCGATCAAGATTGTTAAATCAAAATTTGGGTTCTTCACTCAAGCATTATTAAGTAAGCTAAAGTTTACTTAAATTTTTATTGCACAAACTCGCTAAATCCAGCGAAACAAAAGAAAGCGAGTTATCAGAGAAATAAGGCGATCGCACAGCCACTTCTCAAAAACAAATGCAAAAAATAAATTCCCCGCCGCAACGAAGGCAGAAGCCTCGCCTTTTAGCCTTATTCGCTGTCACATTAGCCACCGTCTTGCTTTTATTTATTCTGCCGGCACTGACTCAACAGCCAGTCGTGCTCACCATGTTAATGCAAGGTCAAGACCTTGTTAACTGGAGACCCTTTGTCAAAGAATTTGAACAGAAAAACCCCGACATTCGCATCAACCTCATAGAAGGGCCTTTTGACAGCAACCTCATAGAAAATCTTTACACATCTGCCTTTCTTTTAGGCGAATCGCCCTACGACATCATCAACATGGATATTGTCTGGGTTCCCAAATTTGCAGCCGCAGGTTGGGTAAGCGATTTGACAGACAGAATTTCCCCCGAACAACTATCAAAATTCATCCAAGGTAACGTCGAAGGCGGACGGTATCGGGGCAAACTTTACCGAATTCCCCACGCTTCCGATGCCGGAATGCTTTACTACCGCAAAGACATTTTAGAACAAGCGAAAATTCCAGCGCCGAAAACCTTTGAAGAGATGGTAAAAATATCTCAAAACTTGCAAAAACAGGGAAAAGCAACTTGGGGTTATCTGTGGCAAGGCAAACAATACGAGGGAGTCTCTGCGATGTTTGTCGAGGTGCTTTCCGGTTTCGGCGGCTTCTGGGCAAACCCTCAAACTTTTGAAGTTGGGTTAGATAAACCAGAAGCAATTAAAGCAGTGGAATTTCTCAAAAATACGATCGCCTCGGGCATTTCTCCTCCGGGTGTCACCACCTACGGCGAAGAAGAAACCCGGCTGTTGTTTCAAAATGGCAAAGCGCTGTTTTTGCGAAACTGGCCGTATGTTTGGAAGCTGGCAAATGCCGAAGGATCGAATGTTAGAGGCAAAATTGCGATCGAGCCAATGCTCAGCAGTACGGGTAAAACAGGCGGTTCCTGCTTGGGCGGCTGGGGCTGGGGAATTGCCAAAACCTCAAAACATCCAGAACAAGCCTGGAAAGCAATTCAGTACCTTACCAGCGAGGAAACCCAACGCAAATTTATTTTAGAAACAGGTTTAATTCCCAGTTACAAATCCCTATTTACCAACAAAGAAATAGTCGCCAAATATCCCCACTACCCGCAACTGCTAAAAGTAGTGGAACGGTCAGCTTTGCGCCCGCCCCTGGCACAATACGCTCAAGCTTCTGATATTTTGCAGCGTTATTTGAGTTCAGCTTTTACCGGGAGAATGAGTGCAGAACAAGCAATGAAAGCAGCAGCTAGCGAAACTCGCAATTTATTAGGCAGTTTGAAACAACCCCAAGCTTCGTAAATTTGACATCTTGCCTCTGTCAGAAACAGGCATCTTGCCTGTTCCACAAAGAGTTAGAAACAGGCATCTTGCCTGTTCCACAAAGAGTTAGAAACAGGCATCTTGCCTGTTCCACAAAAGCTAATTCTATTGTGGGGAGTAGGGGTTGGGCTTCTAGCCCGCCCAAAAATAAATTAAATAAAGGTGAACAATATGCAATTAGACAAGATGCGACAGCGCGAACAAAAAACCGGATGGATATTAGTAGCACCAGCTTTGATAATTCTGATCCTAGTATTTGCTTACCCAATATTACGCGCTTTTTGGCTGAGTTTATTCACCCAAAACCTCGGTACAGAATTAAAACTGGTTTTTTCCGGTTTTGCTAACTACAGTCGAATGTTAGGCGACGGGCGTTTCTGGCAAACTTTAGGCAACACCACAGTATTTACAGTCGCCTCTGTTTTACTGGAATTAATTCTCGGTATGGGCATTGCCTTAGTTTTAAATCAATCTTTCACAGGGCGTGGCATTGTTCGCACAATCTCCCTACTACCTTGGGCGCTGCCGACTGCATTGATGGGAGTAGCTTGGGCGTGGATTTTTAACGACCAATACGGCGTAATTAACGACATTTTGAGGCGTTTGGGATTGATTCAAAATAGCATTAGCTGGTTGGGAGATCCGACTTTGGCAATGATGGCAGTGATTACAGCCGATGTCTGGAAAACTACGCCCTTTGTCAGCTTGCTTTTACTAGCGGGATTGCAATCAATTCCAGGTGATTTGTACGAAGCACACGCTATTGACGGCGCGAGTAGCTGGCAGAGTTTCCGTCAAGTTACCGTGCCCCTGCTGATGCCGCAAATTGTGATTGCTTTGCTGTTTCGATTTGCCCAATCTTTCGGCATTTTTGACTTGATTCAGGTGATGACGGGAGGGGGACCGGCGGGGGCAACGGAGACGGTTTCTATCTACATTTACAGCACGGTAATGAGGTATTTAGACTTTGGGTATGGCGCGGCTTTGGTGGTGTGTACTTTTTTGCTGTTAGTGGCAGCAGTTGCGATCGCCGCTTACCTGTTATCGAGAGCCCGCACTAATGCAGCAGGAGGAAACTAAGACGATTTTAGATTTTGGATTTTGAATTTTAGATAACCAACAGTTGCACGTTCCTTTCATTTGTATAAATTATGTCGATCGCCCGCGAACAACCTAGCAAAAAAACCTTTGACATCCGGCAATTAATCTTGCCAATCTCAGCGCTCTTAATTGTGGCATATTTCCTCGCACCTATTATCTGGCAGGTGCTAACTTCTTTTAAAGTAAATGCAGATATTTCCGCGATTCCCAACGTCTACATTCCCAAACGAATTACTTTCGAGCATTACCTGTCCCTATTCCAGCGCCGCCCGTTTGCACTTTACATTTTAAATAGCGCTTTTGTTTCCATTACTTCAACATTACTGTGTTTAGCAGTAGGCGCTCCCGCAGCTTACGCTTTGGCCAGGTTGCGGTTGTGGGGCGAGAGAATCATCCTGGCAACTGTGACGATAGTTACCCTATTTCCGGCGGTGCTGCTATTTTTGGGACTGCTGGAAATTGTCAAAGCTTTGAATTTAGGCAATAATTATTTAGCCTTAATTATTCCTTACACTGCGATCAATCTGCCCCTGACAATTTTGGTGATGCGAAGTTTCTTTCAACAGTTGCCAAAAGATTTGGAAGATGCCGCTAAAGTTGACGGATACAACACTTTCCAAATGCTGTGGCAAATCGTGCTACCGATGACATTTCCCGCGTTAGTCACAACTGGAATTTTGACATTTATTTCAGCTTGGAACGAGTTTATTTTTGCACTAACATTTATGACTCGCGAATCTCTCAAAACAATCCCCGTCGCCACGGCTCAACTTAGCGGGGTGTCAGTATTTGAGATTCCTTACGGCCCGATCGCCGCAGCTACCGTTTTGGGAACTTTGCCCTTGGTTTTGCTGGTTTTGGTGTTCCAGCGGCGCATCGTTCAGGGTTTAACTGCGGGGGCGGTAAAAGGATAAATCGATTTTAGATTTTAGATTTTAGATTTTAGATTGAACTGGTTCCTAGGCTCTGCCTGGAAACGAGTCAAACAACACAGTCAACAGTCAACAGTCAACAGTCAACACTCAACACTTTAAAAATCATGGCAAAACTGCAACTAAAAAACCTCAATAAAACCTACAGCCCTAAAGTTGTTCCCGTAAAAGACATTAGTTTGGATGTCAGCGAAGGGGAATTTCTGACTTTGTTGGGGCCGTCGGGGTGTGGCAAATCTACGACGCTGCGGTTAATTGCAGGGTTGGAACAGCCGACTAGGGGCGAGATTAGAATTGGCGATCGCGATGTCACTTATCTCAGACCGGGCGATCGCGATATTGCAATGGTTTTTCAAAGTTACGCGCTTTATCCGCACATGACAGTATACGAGAATATGGCATCGAGCCTCAAACTTCGCAAAATCTCCTCCGGTGAAATCAATCGGTTAGTGACAGAAGTTGCAGCATCCCTCGGATTGACGGAATTAATCGATCGCAAACCAGGAAAACTATCAGGCGGACAGCGGCAGCGAGTAGCCCTCGGCCGCGCATTAGTGCGCCAACCGGAAGTATTTTTGCTCGACGAACCTTTGAGCAATCTCGACGCATTATTACGGGAAAAAGTTAGGGCCGAACTCAAACAATTATTTTCCTCCCAAAAAGCTCCTGTAGTGTACGTAACTCACGACCAAACCGAAGCCATGACGCTTTCTACCAAAGTCGCAGTTCTCAACAGTGGCAACGTGCAGCAGCTCGATCCGCCACACTTAATTTATACTCGTCCTGCAAATCAGTTTGTAGCTGGTTTTGTGGGCAGCCCGCAAATGAATTTGCTCGTGCTTAAATGCCAGGGCAATTTTGCTCAGTTGGGGGATTTTCGAGTTCCACTCCCAAATATGCCGACTGTGCCTCCAGAAATTGTATTGGGAATTCGCCCGGAACACGTCGGCTTTGCAGATGTAGAGGCCGGCAAGCTGCCGGGTTCAGAGGCAATTAAAGGTGAGGTTTATTTAGTGGAAAACTTGGGAATGCAAAATTTAGTTAGCGTCCGAGTTAAAGGTGTGGACTCTGTAACGGTGCGGGCTTTGCTGCCCAATGACCGCCACTGGAATTCAGAAATTGTAGAGCTGGTTTTTCCGCCTCAGTTGCTGCACTGGTTTGACGTGAAAACGGGCGATCGCTTGCAATAAAAATTTTCCCTGCATAGCATGATTGATTAAAAATTGTCTAACCCTGTGCTGAAAAATATTTTTTTTGCTTATAACTAAGTTATGACTTTAGTTAGAGGTAGAACTATTTGCCTGCTGTTAACGTGATATTCATGTGTGAAAAAGCTAATTGGCTGACACATAGGTAGCGTGTATACCAGATTTTATCGCTAACCTATAACTCGCTTTAGGTGGTTAATCGCAAGTTGAAGCTAAGTTGGCTTACCCTCGCATTAGCTACGGATTTTGGAGCGAGTCAATTTGATGAAAAAATGTTGAAAATTATCACCAATCAACTTAGGGAGTATTACCGAGATGAATTTGATTTCCACAGCCATTGCTCGCATCAGTTCCCTGCTTAAGGGCTTTCAAATCAAGAGTTTTTTGAGTGTTGTCCTGGTCGGTTTTCTGCTGCTGACCACCAATGTTGATGCGGGACATAGTAACAAAGCTTTCGGCACGCAAGCCAGCTCAAAAGCGGATCTAAACAATACTGAAAGACCCCAAACAACGCGGGAATGGAGACAAGAAGCTCGCGAAACCTCAGACTCTCCGGGCGATCGAGCTCAGAAGATTGGGCAAGAAGCAGGAGCAGCCGTGAAAGAATTCGGCGAGATGTACCAAGACACTGCTAAGAGAAGTATCCGCGAATTAAAGGATTAATAGGGCAGACGCAAGCAAGTAGGCGAGCATAAATAAACTAGGACTGACATTCAAAAACCCGGTTTCTCTTGTGAAACTGGGTTTTTGGGTGGGAAGCGTTTTATGTTAAATTATATCAAATTTGGGTGACAAACCCCGTTTATAAGACTCGGCGGTTGAAAGCGCTCAAGACTCAAACGAAGTCCTATGAACTCATACGTTGCACCATTCTCAATTAGCCTTTTATGAACAGGCTTTCCGGCCTGTTCCACAAGAAAATTTATCTTTTGTGGAACGGGCCCCAGAGCCCGTTAAGCGAGAATGGTGCAAGATGTGAGATGAATAAACATCTTCACAGTCTTTGCCTGACCGGCCTGCTGTTCATCCTGCCTGTTTGTCCGGCAACACTTGCCCGCGCTCAACTTCGTGAAACTTCAGATACTAATGCCAAGCAAACAAATCTCCTCAAAGATGAACTGTATTTTGGCTTAACTAAACCGGGAGGCAAGACAATTTCTGAATCAGAATGGCAGGAATTTGTCAAGGCAGTTATTACCCCTCGGTTTCGGGAAGGGCTAACCGTATTAGAGGACTCTGGGCAGTTGCTCAAGAGATCGGGAGTTCGGATTAGATAAAACTCTAAAATAGTTATTTTAATTTATGAAAGTAGCTAGAAAAAAATCAAGCTATTAATCAAGTTATCGAACCTTACAAGCGCACTTTTCTGCAAGAGTCGGTGCTGCGGGCAACCAGCGAAGTGAAGGTTTCTTTCTGATGCGGTCATCGAATCAGCGTATTTATGATATTATTTGTGCTAATCAAGGTCATACCCTCAAAGATAAGTAGGGTGCGGGTGCAATAAAAATCATAATTGGTGGGTATCGATCGCAGACTGCAACAAGTCGCTAAAAAAACCTGGCCGGGAGAAAACAAAAACATGATGAACGACGGCAACCGAAAAGCTGAACCGCCCAAAAGCGAGGATACACAAAATTTGTCCGGCATGGCGAAAGCTTTTCTTGTGAGCGTGGCTTGGTCTTACGCAGAGGCATTGGATCGCATGAAACGATCGCGAAATCCACAGGAACCCGCGCCGGAATCTCCGACAGAACAAGTCGAACCCGATACTGAAAAAAATTAATGAAAGACTATTAATGTAATTGATCGGCCAAACTATCTGGGGGTGCGATCGAAGCCAATAGTCAATTAGCTGTTTTGAGTTAAAAACAATCAACTCAGAACAGCGAACTGTGCAGCTTAAGCCGGATTTGTATTGGATTTTACAATAAAAAAAACTGAAAGCCCCGTGACCCTTCAACAAGCTCAGGAAAAGCTTTAGTCCGGGGATGACAACTGCGTTGCAGGTTTGAACCTCAAACTATATCTATCCCTAAAAGAGATTTAAACTAAACAAAGTACGGTTTTACCGCTACAGTGTACAAAACAAATAACCAATTTTTAGATCGGTCTCATGTCTAATTCAAAAATGATTGGTAAAGCGATCGCAGGTAGCCTTTGCTTGGGCATCCTCATTAGCTTCAACACCTCACTCGGCCCGGCATCCGCAGCAGCACCAACAATTGCTCAAGCTACAGCCCCGGCCGCCAGCAACATTGACACGCAACTCCTAGGTCAATGGCAAGGCACAGTCCCCTCCGGTCAGTCTTTCACCTTCGTCTTTGCCCCAGAAGGCAAATTGTTTCTCATGGCTAAAGGCCCCGACGGAGCAGCCCGCGCCAAAGAAATGAGGTACAAAGTTAATCTCGGTGAAAAACCGATGCACATTGATGTCGGCCTCAGCAGCACAGAAACCGTTGAGACTGTTTTTGAATTGACTCCCGAAGGTCAAATGCGCCTTCAGTTGCAAGGCACTAATCCCGGACAGGCCAGACCTAATTCCTTAAACGAGCAGGCAACTGTGTTTAAAAAGGTCTCCGAGGCCACTGCACTGCCTGCTGACACTCAAGTCATCGGTTTTTAAGGAAAAGTGCAGGCAGAAGGCACTTATCGCAATTGTCAATTGAGTGAGGTACTGATTGGGATTTTCGATTTTCGATTGGGGAATTGGTAAGAAAGCCGGCGAGTACCTCACCTGATTGAGAGCCGCTATAACTAGCTCTGAGTTTTCAGATTGCCACGCTTCGCGAGGAACGAAGCAATCTTAAAACTTTCCCCGTGCCTTCTGCCTTCAATACCTGATACAATCTTGTCATGAAACAAGTCCTGACAGTATCTTGCAAGCTCCAAGTAGCGCCTGAGCAGTCCATCAAAATTGATGCAACCCTTCAGGCGTTCGCGAGTGCTTGTGAATATGTGAATCAAACTGTGTCGCCAACTCGGACAAATGAATTGGCGATGCAATCCTTGGTATATAACAATGTCAGAGATATGTTTGGACTCTCGGCGCAGTTGGCAATCCATGCTATTAGACGGGTTTCTGGCAACAGAAAAACAGCTAAAAAAGATGGGAAGCCTGTTAACAAATTTGCTCCTACTAGCGTCACTTACGATCCCCGTATCTTTTCTTTTAGGGAAAAAGATTGGACAGTAAGTTTGACTACTACTGGTGGTAGGGAGCGGTTTGCACTGGCTATCGGGAACTACAAACTTGGATTATTGAAAGGTCAAAACCCCAAGACGGCTACTTTGTGCAAACGCAAAAATGGCAGTTACTATCTTAATATTCAGCTTGAATCTCAGCCAGCCGATCCTCCACCCAGCAATCAAGTTTTGGGCTGTGATTTGGGTAGGACTGATATTGCAGTTACTTCTGATGGAGATACATTTAGCGGTAAACAAATTACCAAAGTTAGAAATCATTATGCCAAGTTGAGAGCAAATATCCAGCGAAAAGCCACGAAAGGCACACGCAGCTCTCGGCGTAGATGTCGAGAATTGTTGAAACGGTTGTCGGGCAAGGAAAAACGCTTTCAGACCTTAGTAAATCACACTATCAGTCACCGTATCGTAATCGTAACCAACGCTCAAAACAAAAATCAAGTTATCGCTTTGGAAGATTTGACGGGAATTAGGGAACGCACAAATCAGCAGCCACGCTCGCAGAAAGAGCGGAGACTTAGTAATAGCTGGGCGTTCTTTCAGTTGCGTCAATTCCTCATCTACAAAGCTATAAAGCATAGCGTAAAGATTCTGTTTGTTGAGCCTAGATACACCAGCAAAATGTGCCACAAGTGCAATCACATTCATCCTGTAAAGGGTGAGTCTTATAGGAATGGGAAAAAGTTCGCTTGTGGTCATTGTGGATGGAAAGGTGATGCCGACTTAAACGGCAGTAAGAATATTGCTGCTATTGGGGCTTTCGTAAATAAGCCCGAAGGTTCGAGATTGTTTTGCAATGTGCAAGATCATTTCAGGGCTATTGAAAGCCCACACTGTACCTGTACTCAGGTCAGTGCTGGGTAATTTACCAGGCCCTGCTACAATCCACTTAATCTCCATTTAACTTTTGCCATAGACCTCCATGAGTGAAACCGTCCTAGAAGTTCGCAACCTGCGAGTTGAATTTCAATCTGCGGACGCAGGCGATGCGTCTGCAACAGTCAAAGCGGTTGACGGCATTTCGTTTGAGGTCAAGCGAGGGCAAACTCTGGGCATCGTGGGAGAGTCGGGATCGGGAAAATCGGTAACATCCCTCGCTGTTATGGGTTTGCTGTCGAGTTCGTCAACGAAAATCGATGGCGAAATTTGGTTTTATTCGACAAAAGACGGCGCTAGCAATGGGCCTGTGAATCTGCTGGAAATGCCGGACAGGGAAAAACAAACATACCGGGGCAGCCAGATTGCGACGATTTTTCAAGAGCCGATGAGTTCGCTCAATCCCGTTTATACGATCGGATTTCAACTCACAGAAGCCATTTGTTTGCACCAAAAGGTGTCGCAGACAGAAGCGCGGCGCAAAGCTGCTTCTCTGCTGCAAGAAGTGAAGCTGCTACCGGGCGACGATGAGCTCAGGCAGCGGTGTTTGGCTTTGCAGCAAGAGCACTCCCGGGCTGCTGCGGGGAATCAAGCAGTTATGGAGGACGATCGCGATTTGATGCAGCTCGTCAACGGCCAAAAACAAGCTATGCTCGATCGCTATCCCCACGAACTCTCAGGCGGCCAAATTCAGCGCGTGATGATTGCAATGGCCATTTCTTGCAATCCAACTTTATTAATTGCTGATGAACCGACCACGGCTTTGGACGTAACCGTGCAGGCAACAATCTTAGCTTTGCTGCGCGAGTTGCGAGACTCTAGAGGCATGGCAATGATTTTTATTACCCACGATTTGGGCGTCATTGCTGAAATTGGCGATACGGTGGCGGTGATGTACCGAGGCAAGATTGTTGAGTGCGGTGCGATCGAACAAATTTTCAGCAATCCCCAACATCCTTACACAAAAGGTCTATTAGCTTGCCGCCCAACTCTTGATCGGCAAATGCGCCGCTTGCCGACCGTTTCCGATTTTATGGATGTCACCACAAATGCTAGCGGCGAATTAGTAATTGTCGAGAAAAATGCCGATTTAGACAGCGACAACAGCGGGGAAAATCCCGCTTTTGTAACAGGAAAACCGCCTCGGCTGCCGCATATTTCCGGCCCTTTGCTAGCTGTTAATAACTTGCGCGTCGGTTTTCCGGTGCAGGGGATGTTTGGCGAAACTCAACGCTTGTTTATGGCGGTAAACGATATTTCTTTTGAGGTTTATCCGGGCGAGACTTTGGGTTTGGTGGGCGAGTCTGGCTGCGGGAAATCAACTTTGGCGAGAGCTTTGCTGCAATTAATTCCGATCGCCAGCGGTAAAGTGTTTTTTGAAGGTCAAGAAATTACGCCTCCTGCGAAAAGTAGTTCGGCATCGCAGTGGATGGCTAATTATCGGATGCAAAAAGAGTACGATCGCAAATTGCGGTGGCTGCGGCGCGATCTGCAAATCATTTTTCAAGACCCTTTTAGTTCTCTGGATCCGCGCCTGAATATTGGGGATGCGGTGATGGAACCGATGGTGATTCACCGCTTTGGTAAGAACCAAAAAGAACAGCGCGATCGCGCGGCTTATGTGTTGGAGAGAGTGGGTTTAAATCCCGATTTTATGCGGCGCTACCCTCACGAGTTTTCGGGCGGACAGCGGCAGCGAATTTGTATTGCTAGAGCTTTGGCTTTGAATCCTAAGTTTATTATTTGCGATGAGTCCGTTTCCGCATTAGATGTGTCGGTGCAGGCGCAAGTTTTAAATTTGCTGAAGGAGTTGCAAACAGAGTTTGGACTGACTTATATTTTTATTTCTCACGATTTGAGCGTGGTCAAGTTTATGAGCGATCGGGCGATCGTCATGAACAAAGGTAAAATCGAGGAAATTGGCACTGCCGAGCGCATTTACCGCCAACCGCAGCAAGCTTACACGCGACAACTTATAGCTGCTATTCCTGCGGGGAATTTGGAGCGAATTCGGCAACAGCAACTAGGTCGCCAAGCTGCTTGGGCCCCATCGCCTGCAGATGAATCAGAACAAAATTAATATCTAGTGTTTTAAACTCGTATCAAGTACCAATTGCCCGCTACCAATACTTCGGCTACACGATGATCGTACAAGTTCCCAATTACTATAGGACTGACGCAATCATCCCATGTATGGGGGCAACCACGGGGGGTTTGCCCTTACAAAACACTATATATTGAGGCTGTGCGTAAGTCCTGTACTAATTAGGGCTGACGCGCGAACATATCGGGCAACGAAAAACTGCTAACCTGTCGCGCATTTAAATTGCATATTCGAGGCGGGCGAGACGCCCAACCCCTACTCCCCACAAGAGTTGTATTGTTTTTTGACATAAAATTTAAATCCAGAACAGCTTACGAAGATTTTTTTCATTTTTTCTTCACAAATTAGCAGTTGATCTTTATTTTAACTTCATAATTTATGGTCAAATTCAACCTGCTTGAACTTGACTAATATTCCCGGTTTTTCAACCCACAGCCAGGGCGCTCCACGCAGTATTTTCCTACATCAAACCCAGTTATTTCTAGACGAAAAAACTGGGGTATAACACGCTACTCTAACGCGGTAAGCAGCTTCAGGCGCAGCCTACATAATTAGGTTCTGCACCCAGGAGTGCGAGTTTGTGCGTCCAGGACTAGCTAAATTAGGCCAAATGTCCAATGACTAACAACAATATGTCGCGTAGTATTATAAGTAAACTCTCTCTATGAGTCGGAAAAATTAGAAAATGCGTACCCCAGCTAAAAAGAGATTGGTTGCTACTTCCGTAACAACACTTAATTATCGGCTTGTGTTGCGTAAATTTACGCAATTATCCAATACTAGAGTTCGCAAAATAGGAAATATTTATAATATTTAAAAATCTTTAGTGTAATTTTTTTAAAATCAGCAAAACTCAAAGTAACTCTAGAGTAAAAAAATGAAACATTCAGTTCCACTAGAAGAATCCAAAAGCACTAAATTGGTGAAATTGCTGCAAGTGTTGTGGAGAAAAATTACGGCAGCAGTCACCACAATACAAAAAGCAGAATCTAGAAAGCAGTATGAAAAAAAAATCAGCGTAGCGCCGATCGCCCCTGGCAGTGTATTCTCAATTTTGATAATTGTACTGCTGGTGTTAAACGGGTGGCTGGTAGCTGGCAGCGGTGATAATTTCTACGATAGCCCACTCGCCCTGGGATTTTTGGCCATAACAAATATTGTATTTTTCGCGGTATCGGCGCGCTCAAACGCTTCTTCGGCCCTAGCGGACGATCGCCCATCCAGCAATCCCGACGGGTGCGATCGCTTTTTTAGCCTGTCGCTAGATCTGCTGTGCGTCCTTGGTTTTGACGGTTATGTAAAACGCATCAACCCAGCAGCAGAAAAAATACTCGGCTATTCCCCAGGAGAAATGGTTGGCCAACTCTTCCTTGAATTCGTGCATCCAGACGATCGCGAAACTACTTTAAAAGAAGCTGAAAGTATTGCTGCGGGGAATAATACCGTTGGGTTTGAAAACCGCTGGCGCTGTCGCAACGGTTCTTACAAGTGGATAGCCTGGACTGCTACCCGTTTCTACGAGGAAGAATTGATCTATGGTGTCGGCCGCGACATTACCGCTCAAAAACAAGCAGAAGCAGCGCTGCAAGAGAGTCAGCGTTTTGTTGAGCGAATTGCCAATACCAGTCCGAATCTTCTCTTTGTTTACGATGAAAGTGAGCAGCGAAATGTCTACAGCAACCGCGAAATCAGTGACACCCTCGGCTATACGAGCGCAGAAGTTGAAAACATGGGCAGCAATCTACTGCCCACCATCATCCACCCTGACGACTTAGCTAAATTTCCCGGATATTTTCAGCAATTAGAAAATGCTCCCGACGGCGAAGTTATTGAGTACGAATACCGGGTACGCGATCGACAGAATTGTTGGCACTGGTTAGTCAGCCGGAATATTGTATTTAGCAGAACAGAGGACGGAAAAATTAAGCAGCGTCTTGGTGCTGCTACGGACATTACAGAGCGCAAAATAGCAGAACAAGCTTTAGCAGAACAATTGAAACTTTCTGTATTCACAGCAGATGTGGGAATTGCTCTAACTCAAAACCAGACTTTGCTTGCAACTTTACAATATTGCGCCGATGCAGTTGTGCGCCATTTGGATGCTGCCTTTGCTCGGATTTGGACGCTGAATGAAGAGGAAAATGTATTGGAACTGGAAGCAAGCGCGGGGATATATACTGGCATTGACGGCGCTTACACCCGCATTGCTGTCGGCGAGTTCAAGATTGGTTTAATCGCCCTGGAGCGAAAACCTCACATCACTAATTCTGTGCAAGAAGATCCCCGACTTCACGACAAAGAATGGGCCTCACGAGAAGGAATGGTGGCTTTTGCGGGATATCCGCTAATTGTTGACAATCAGTTAGTGGGAGTAATCGCTCTATTTTCTCGGCACAAGTTGAAGGAATCAACGCTGGTGGCTTTTGCCTCGGTAGCGGATGCGATCGCCCTGGGAATTAAGCGCAAACAAACAGAAGAAGCTCTCGCCAGACAAAAGCAAACCTTGAGGGCAATTATTGACAACGCTCCCATTTGGGTGTGGCTGACTGACACTAAAGGCAAGATGCTGTTGGTTAACAAAACTTTTTGCGAATCTGTGAACGTTCCTGAAGAAAGATTTTTGGCAGCATCTCACTCTTCAGAAATTTTGGGAGCGGAAGCATTTGCTAACTGCATGGCGTCTGACGTGCAAGTCTGGAGTCAAGATACTCCTTTTTATGCTGATGAAATTATTCAGTTTGCTGACGGTAAAAATCACCATTTAGAGGTAATTAAAGCTAAGGTAAAAGAGGCCAACGGCACCGCGATAGGCTTAATCGGTTTGGGTTTGGACGTTACACAACAAAAAGAAGCTCAACGAAAATTGCAAGCTTCGGAAGCGCGATTCCGCAAGTTAGCGGAGCAGGAAGCACTGCTGAACCAGCTAGCTAGCAATATCCGCGAATCTCTAGACTTAGATACTATTTTGGCAACAACTGTGCAGCAGATTCGCGACTTGCTGCAAGTCGATCGCTGTGTGTTTATCTGGTATTTGCCAGATGCTTCGCCACCTGCTTGGGATGTCGTCCACGAAGCTAAAAATGATGATTTGTTCTCTCTTTTGGGTTATTTCCCTGCTGACATAACGGGTACGCTGCCGCAAAAAATCGCTAATTTGGAAGTTTATCAAATAGATGATGTTGCAACTCTCAGCGATCCCGTAGAACAAAAATTCTTTTTGGAGCTTGGTTGCAAGTCTGTCTTGGATTTACCGATTAAAAGTGCCGGGGGTTTAACTGGTGTTGTTGGCTGCGTTTCTTGCAGCGAGGTACGCAAGTGGACAAAAGAGGAAGTGGAGTTAGTGGAGGCAATTGGCGATCAATTGGCGATCGCCATCAGTCAATCTGAACTTTACACTAAAAGCGTCGACTCAGCTCGGGTAGCCCAAGAACAAGCTGCAAAACTTGAAGTAACTCTGTGCGAACTCCAGCAAGCTCAAACTCAACTCGTACAGGCAGAAAAAATGTCTAGTCTCGGTCAGATGGTAGCAGGAATCGCCCACGAAATCAATAACCCGGTCACATTTATTTTCGGCAATCTTACCTACACAGAAGAATACACCACAAACCTAATGAAACTGCTGCAAATGTATCGAGATGAATACCCGGAACCTTCTGCAGCTCTTCAGGAGGAAATAGAGGTGTTAGAAATGGATTTCTTGCTAGACGACTTGCCGAAAATGCTGTCTTCTATGCAGATGGGAGCTACTCGCATCCGGGATATCGTGAGGAGTTTGCGGAATTTCTCTCGCCTTGATGAATCTGACATGAAAAAGGTTAACATTCACGAAGGCATCGACAGCACATTGATGATTTTAGAACACCGTCTGAAAGTTCAGCCCGATAGCCCCGCAATTCAACTCGTTAAAGAATACGGACAATTGCCACGGGTGGAGTGCTACGCCGGACTGTTGAATCAGGTGTTTATGAATATTATCGCTAACGCTATTGACGTTTTACAACAACCGCTCGAAAAGCAGGGAATTATCCGCATTCGTACAGAGGTTGAAGGTACTCTGGCTGTGATTAGAATTGCTGATAACGGTGCAGGTATCACCGAGCAAGTCAAGCAGCGGATATTTGACCCCTTCTATACTACAAAACCGATCGGTTCTGGAACGGGGATGGGTTTAGCGATTTCCCATTCAATTATTGTCGAAAAACATAAAGGTGAAATTAAGTGTTTCTCGGTGGTGGGGAAAGGCACTGAATTTATAATCGAGATTCCGATTAAAAGGACAGAAAATTAAATTGGTTGGTCGGCAAAATTAGTAAGGTGCGTCAGTTGGAAAAACCAGAGTTTTTTGTACTAACCTTAAGACTGACCCACCCTAGAGGCTACAAACAGATAAAAGTTATTTTACCAGAAATTGGTCGGGTGCGTATTGCCCACCCCACAACTAAAATTGATATGATATTAAAAATCACAAATCACAAATCACCACTCACAAATGGCATTACCTCCCGGCAGTTTAGGTTTACCCCTAATTGGCGATACCCTCAACTTTTTGCAAGATTCCCAATTTGCCAAAAAACGCCACCAGCAGTACGGGCCCATTTTCAAAAGCAGCATTTTCGGACAGCCAACCGTGTTTATGTGTGGCCAAGAGGCTAACTTGTTTGTTTTAAGCAATGACAACCAATATTTTGTTGTGAGTTTTCCTCCGAGTACGAAAGCGCTTTTAGGGCCGCTTTCCTTGGCGTTGCAAACGGGTGCTAACCACATAAATCGGCGCAAGTTGATGTACCAAGCGTTTCAGCCGCGAGCTTTGGTTGGCTACATCGGCGCGATGGAAGATATCACTCAGCGCTATTTGGAAAAATGGGCAAAAATGGAAACCATGACTTGGTATCCGGAACTGAGAAATTATACTTTTGATGTGGCGGGTAAGTTGTTAGTTGGGATTGATAATGGTTCGGAAACGGCGCTAGGACATAATTTTGAAACATTTGCCAAGGGTTTATTTTCTATCCCTTGGGATTTGCCTTTTACTCGGTTTGGCAAAGCTAAAAAGGGCAGAAAGTTACTGTTAGCAGAACTGGAAAAGATTATTCGCGATCGCCAGCAAGGAACCCCTAGTGGCAATGATGCTTTGAGTTTGCTGATTTCGGCTCGCGATGACGAGGGAAATAGTTTGAGTTTGGATGAGTTAAAAGATCAAGTGCTGTTGCTGCTGTTTGCGGGACACGAGACTCTGACTTCGGCGATCGCCTCTTTTTGTCTTCTCCTAGCTCAAAATCCCGATGTGATGGCAAAAGTCCGCGCCGAACAGCAGCAGTTCCCCGCTACGGAACCGCTAACCCTGGAACAACTCAAACAAATGACCTATTTAGAACAGGTACTGCGAGAAGTGCTGCGTTTAGTTCCACCGGTGGGAGGTATTTTTCGGACAGTTATTAATGCTTGTGAGTTCGGCGGCTATGAAATTCCCAAGGGTTGGAGTGTGCTTTCTGAGATTAATCAAACCCATCAGGATAGTCAACTTTATCCTGAACCCGATCGCTTCGATCCCGATCGATTTAGCTCCGAGCGATCGGCTAAACCTTTCAGTTACGTGCCCTTTGGCGGCGGTTTGCGAGAATGTTTGGGCAAAGAATTTGCTCGGTTAGAGATGAAGTTGTTTGCAGCAAGGATTGTTCGGGATTTTGAATGGGATCTGTTGCCGGATCAAGATTTGAATTTAATCACAGTACCGATTCCTCATCCGCGCGACGGTTTGCGAGTTAAATTTCAGCGGAACTATTCTTAAGAACAGGCAAGATGCCTGTTCCACAATCGGTAAATTTTCTTGTGGGTGGGCTTCTAGCCCGCCCTGAAAGCCACAAGATGCCCGTTCCACAATAGGTAAAGTTCTTGTGGGGAGTAGGGGTTGGGCTTCTAGCCCGCCCTGAAAGCCTGATTGATAATGGTGCAATATCTCAGTCTCAATCAACATCCAATTGCATCGGCCCCAAATACTTAGTTAAATAAGGAGAAAAAACCTCATAAATCAGAGTCAAGGGCTTCCCGTGATGCCAAAACAAATAGTGTCGCCCCCAAAAAGGCCCCGACTGTTCAAAAGCTGACTCCAAGGCTACCGAATCACCGCAATAAATGCCCTGCACATCGCGATACAATTCTGTCCGCAGCCGCGCTAAACTGGCCCAAATTGGCAAAGATTTATTTTGCAAATATTCATCTACGTGACTCGCTTCCCACCAAGAAGTCGCATAGGCTAAACGCTGTCCAGAAGCAGTTCGCAGCCACACTTGTCGGCGCAGACGAGGCCCCGGAACGGCTACAATTTGCTCCGGCGCGCCGTCTGCGTCTTCACCCACTAAAGACATATCGATGACATCAACTTCTGTCGGTTCCCCTGTCAGCAGTTGCAGGTGACGGGTGGGGGAACCGTCGCCGAGGAGCAGTATTTGCCACGCCGGTGCGAGCTTGGTGTGGGGCAAACCCTTCTGTACTGCGTCTTCGGCTCCTTGCCACAGGGGGTTGAGAGCGTGCCAGGTGCGGCTGTTTTTGGGTGTAAATGTTGCAGTCAAGGGTCTTTACAAAACTTAATTTTTTGCTTATTATAACGTTTCTTCAATCTAAAATCTACAATCTAAAGTCGATCGACCGATGACGATCGCCCATAGGATGTCCGCTTAAATAGTTATAATACTTATGTTCGGGATTTTTATTCTTCCTTCTTCCTTCTTCCTTCTTCCTTCCGCTATATGTTACGAATAACCGAAATAAAACTCCCCCTAGATCATCCTCAAGATGCGATCGCCAGCGCGCTAGTCAAAAAGCTGCAAATTCCCCCCGAAGAATTGCTCGGCTATTCCATCTTCAAGCGCAGCTACGATGCTCGTAAAAAAGGAGAAATCCTCCTTGTCTATATTCTGGATGTAGAGACGACACAGGAAAAGCAACTTCTCCAACGCTTCAAAAAAGATCCTCATGTAATGGTGACGCCAGACACGAGTTATCGCTTAGTAGCCAAAGCCCCCAGCAATTTGACGATTCGCCCCATTGTGATTGGTACAGGGCCGTGCGGTATGTTTGCCGGTCTGATGCTGGCACAAATGGGGTTTCGTCCCATCCTTTTAGAACGCGGAAAAGCCGTGCGCGATCGCACGGTTGATACCTTTGGATTTTGGAAGAAAAAAGCAGAATTCAACCCAGAATCTAACGCCCAGTTTGGCGAAGGTGGTGCGGGTACTTTTTCCGATGGCAAACTCTACAGCCAAGTTAAAGATCCTCAGCATTATGGACGCAAGGTGCTGACGGAACTTGTGAATGCGGGAGCTTCACCGGAAATTTTATATATTAATAAACCGCATATTGGTACGTTCAAACTGGTGGGAATTGTCCAAAGTATTCGCGCCCAAATAGAATCATTAGGCGGAGAGATTAGGTTTCAAACTCGTGTGGAAGATATCCACATTGAAAATGGAAAAGTGCAGGGACTTACCCTCGCCAGTGGAGAATATATTGCTAGTAATTATATAGTTCTGGCGGTGGGACACAGCGCCCGCGATACTTTTGAAATGTTGTTTTCGCGCGGGGTTTACATCGAAGCAAAACCATTTTCTATTGGTTTTCGGGTCGAACATCCCCAAACTATCATTGATCGCTGTCGTTTTGGCGATCGCGCGGGCCATAAGCTTTTGGGCGCCGCCGATTACAAACTGGTTCACCATTGCCAAAACAATCGTTCTGTATATAGTTTCTGTATGTGTCCCGGTGGTTTGGTAGTGGCTGCTGCGTCAGAACCGGGGCGAGTTGTCACGAATGGGATGAGCCAATATTCTCGCAATGAACGCAATGCTAACAGCGGGATTGTGGTGGGTATCACGCCGGAGGATTATCCGGGTCATCCCTTAGCAGGAATTGAGTTTCAACGTCGCCTAGAAGAACGGGCATTTGAGTTAGGAGGTGGCACTTACAACGCCCCTGGGCAGCTTGTGGGTGATTTTTTGGCAAATCGCCCTTCCACGGCGCTAGGCAGTGTGCAGCCGTCTTATACGCCGGGAGTTGTGATGACTGATTTGAGCGAAAGTTTGCCAGATTATGCGATCGCAGCCATCCGCGAAGCACTTCCGGCTTTTGACAAACAGATTAAAGGATTTGCGATGGATGATGCGGTTTTAACTGGTGTGGAAACGCGGACTTCTTCACCAATTCGGATTAAACGCAAGGAAGATTATCAAAGTTTGAATACAGAAGGTCTTTATCCTGCTGGGGAAGGTGCAGGATATGCGGGTGGAATCCTGTCGGCGGGGATTGATGGGATTAAGGTGGCGGAGGCGGTTGCTTTGAGCATCTTGCGATCTTCAAACCACAAAATTTGAGGCTGGATTTGAGGATTTTTAGATGATTTGAAGATTGCCGTCAACTGTCAACTGTCAACCGTCAGCCGTCAACAGTCAACTCTGTTCAAACAGCAGCTAAACGCGATCGAATTTCCGTATCGGTATACTCCGGCGTCCAGCCTTCTTTGGTGATAAAATAGCGCACCGCTTTAATTTTCCGGGCTGCTGTCAAATAAAACCAGTGTTCTGTATTCGCCGGCACGTTGATAAATTCTTCCGGCTGCACTGTGAGTTCGACTTGGCTGCCGTCGGGTCGCACGAAGCCGAAAATGCCCTCGCCTGCTACGATATAGCGGACTTCATCATCGGTGTGGATGTGGCACTTGTTGAATTTGGACAGCATGGTGTCGATGTTGGGAATGTCTGGGTGCAGTACGATTAAGTCGCGATCCTGATAGCCTGCACTTTCCGACAACTGTTGAAAGTAGCCGTCGAGGGCTTGCAGCACTTGCTCTTTTTGATTGTCGTCAAGAGCATCTTTAGCTAACAAATTTTGAATTTCAGCGCTGTCACCCACGGGCCAGCGGTTGAGTTGAATGTTTAAGGAAGCGAGTTCTCGGGTAATGTCGCTCTGTTGAGTGTAGGTTGTACCGTTTTCGAGTTGCAGGATAGCCATGTTTGCACGTTCCAATTTTTGGGTGAGGCGATACACAGGCACTGTGAAAGATGTTTGTCGATCGCGCCTGTACCAGAACCACAATTTTAACGCTAATTTGAACAGGCTTTTCGGCCTGTTCCACAACAGTTCAATATTTGTCGCGATAATATTATAAGTCAGGCGCCAGCTAGCACCAGCAGCGATCGGCAATCCTGATATCTTAAATGTAACTTTTGCAACAACTATGCCTACTTATACGGGAATTTCTAGCGAAGCATTTCAGCATCCCCTCGATCGGCAAGCCGAAGCAGCATTGCGGAGCGTGCCTGGATTTGATTTAATTGCCAGCAAATTTGTAGAATTTGTCTACGAACGACCGCAATTCGTTTACCTAATGGGAAATAGCATTCAAGTCGGCCCACGCCAATATGCCAGCATTTATCATATATTTCGGGAGTGCGTGCAGGCTTTAGATGTTTTTCCAGAACCGGGTTTGTTTGTTTCTCAGAATCCCTCAGTTAACAGCTATGCCCTGGGAAAAAACCAGCCTTATGTAGTATTAAACACTGGTCTTTTAGACTTGTTGGACGAGGCGGAACTCCGGGTAGTCTTGGCTCACGAGTTGGGACACATTAAATGCGGCCATCCAACTTTAAATCAAATGGCGATGTGGGCGATGAGCGTCGCATCGACAATTGGCGAGATGACTTTCGGGCTGGGAAATATGGTCGGTAGCGGTTTAATTTTCGCTTTTTACGAGTGGCGGCGCAAGGCAGAATTGTCGGCGGATCGGGCGGCTTTGTTGGTGACGGATGACTTGAACAGTGTTATGAAGACGATGATGCAACTGGCCGGAGTTAGCAGTAAATATGCCGATCAATGCAGTTTGCAAGAATTTATCCGCCAGTCTGACAATTATCAAGAGCTCGATCGAGACAATCTCAACCAAGTGTATAAATTTTTACTCTACAACGGCGGCCAGGGCGTGATGCTGAGTCACCCTTTCCCGGTGGAACGCCTGCGGTATTTGCGAGACTGGGCAAGTTCTGAGGAATACCGCCAAATTAAGCTGGGGAACTACAAGCGGGCTGTAGCTGAGGGTGCGGTTGATGTGAAGTCGCAAACCCCTAACAGCGAGACGGAGGCTTTGCGCCGTCAGATTGAAGAGTTGCAGCGGGAGATCGATCGGCAAAAATCAAAGCGAAACTAAGTTTTCTCGTCTCCAGGCTGTGCCTGGGAACCAGCTAAATGTTTTGTTGAAGATTTACCGGATTTGAGGGAGGGGGAAACGTAAAAGGAAGGTAAACCAGTGAGAGACTTACTCGCAACTGGCCTCCAATCTAAAAACTGTCCCCTCCTTTCGGAAATCTGTTTCTAAGGAGGTGTAGTTTAAATCAAGAGAAGCTTATAAATCAACGGGGCTAAAAAAAATGATTATTGATAAACCAATGAATACTCACAAGTCAACTTCTAATTTTTTCGGCAATGTGGGGAAAGTCGCGATCGCCCTGACTCTTCTGGCAGCCGGCATGGCATTTACAAATCCTGGGAGAGACAAATACCTAACTTATGCTTCCGGCGTACTCCAAACCGAGTTGGAAAGCACTGTGTGCAAGGATTCTCGCGTGCCTAAAGCTTGGAGCGGCATTACAGATACTTTGATCGGCAGTTGCAAGAATTTACTGACTTCGCAACGGGACACGATCGAAAGCTTGCTTGACAATACAACGCAGCGTCAAAATTTAGGCGTTGCCAGTATTTACACAACTGAATTAGGCAAAAAAAGCTATCAAACGGTTGGAGCTTTTGGGAATTTCGTGACGCTGCCACCTAGTTCTGAAAATGCTCCAAATTAGAGTCAAATTAAGTTCAATTGTTGAAACCGGGTTTTGTAGAAAGCCCGGTTTTTGCTTACGTAATTCTCTCTCAGTAAATCTCAATAAATTCGGAGAGCTGCAGCACATATTTTTAATGAGGCACGCTATTATAGACAAA
The DNA here is from genome assembly GCF_036702115.1 of Microcoleus sp. LAD1_D5. Taxonomy (NCBI): domain Bacteria; kingdom Bacillati; phylum Cyanobacteriota; class Cyanophyceae; order Oscillatoriales; family Microcoleaceae; genus Microcoleus; species Microcoleus sp. LAD1_D5. The sequence goes on from NZ_JAUBSA010000010.1 coordinate 38,316, forward strand.
ATATTAAGTTTTCTTAAAGAAGAAAAGTTATTGTCCCACTTAATATTAACATGAACGCTATAAAGTTTGATGTTTAACAAATAAGCCGATGGCAATGCAATTAAGTAAGGGTGAGAGATTTAATATCTCTAAAGAAGCGCCCGGTTTAAAAAAAATGGCGATAGCCCTCGGTTGGCAGGTGACAGAGGCAGGACAAAGCTACGAAATTGATGTCTCTGCCTTTATGCTAGGTGCTGACGGCAAAATACCTAACGATAAATATTTGATCTTTTACAATAATCTGCAATCCTGTGACAGTGCGGTACTGCAAGTGATTCGGGATAAAAACAACCGAAGTCAAGAGAATAAAACGATTTACGGCGTTATCTTAAAAAGAGTTAATCCTGAAATTGAGGAAATAACTTTTGTTGTCACTATTGACGAAGCAGATAAAATTAATGCAAATTTTAGCAATATCAAAAATGCTTTTATCAAGATTTACAGTTTGGATACAGAAAACGAACTTGTTCGTTATGAATTAAAAGAGAATTTTTCGCGAGAGACTGCTGTAGAATTTGGTCGCTTGTATAGAAAGAATGGAGAGTGGAGATTTCAAGCGGTAGGAGCAGGATATCAGGCAGGATTGCAGAGTTTTGTGGATAAGTATTGCAGCTAAAAGAGTAATAAAAGTGCTCCCCTTACTCACGAGTTGGCAGCGGGAACAGCAGATGATTTGCAGTTGTCGGCTGGGGAGTTGGAGGTGGAGTCAGAACCGGAAGCGGAACAGTCTCGTCTGGAGCTTTTGGTAACTTTGTTACATTGCCACTTAGTTCTGAAAATGCTCCAAACTAATGTCAAATTAAGTTCAATTGTAGAAACCGCTTGGGGCAGCAAGCCCGGTTTTCACTTAGGTAATTCTCTCTAAGTAAATCTCGATAAATTCCGATACAGGCAGCAGATATTTTTAATCAAGCCCGCGATTAGAGAAACTCTGTTAAATTTCATTAATTAAAGAACTTCTTGTGCCACTTAACCTTAAGATGAGTAGTATAAAATTTTATATTTAACAAATCAGCACATGGCAATGCAATTAAGTAAGGGTGAGAGATTTAATATCTCTCAAGAAGCCCCAGGTTTAAAAAAAATGGCGATCGCCCTCGGTTGGCAGATGACAGAGGCAGGACAAAGCTACGAAATAGATGTCTCTGCTTTTATGCTAGGTGCTGACGGAAAACTACCTAATGATAAATATTTTATCTTTTATAATAATCTTCAATCCTGTGACGGTTCGGTACTGCAATCGATTTCTGACAAAAACAACCGAGGTCAAGAGAATAAGAGTATTTACGGCGTTATTTTAGAGAAAATCAATCCGGAAATTGAGGAAATAACTTTTGCGGTTACTATTCACAAAGCAGATAAAATCAAGGCAAATTTTAGCAATATCAAAAATAGTTTTATCAAAATTTGCAATGTAGATACAGGAAACGAGCTGGTTCGGTATGAATTAAAAGACAACTTTTCGCGAGAGACTGCTGTAGAGTTTGGTCGTTTGTATAGAAAGAATGGAGAGTGGAGATTTCAGGCAGGAGGAGAAGGATATCAAGCAGGATTGCAGAGTTTGGTTGACAAGTATGACAGCGGAAATAGCAATAATATTTCTCCAATTACTCACGAGTTGGCAGCGGGAACAGCAGCAGATGATTTGCAGTTGCCGGCTTGGGAGTTGGAGGTGGAGCCCGAACCGGAAGCGCAACAATCTCGTCAGACTCGAAGGGTACAGCCATTACGAATTAACAATCAAGTTAATAATTCGCGAAGCCGCAAAATACCCGCAGCTTTATTAGCAAGTTTAGGGGTTTTGATGTTGGGGACAGGTGCAGGGATGAGCGCCTTTATACGATCGGGAAATGAAACGCTGAAGCAAGCAAAAATACTGGCAGTGGAAACGCAGAATGCAGCGAAAGTAACCGATGTAAATCTGCTCAGAAGTTTCGATAAACGACTTAAAAAAACGATCGCCAATTTAGAGAAAATTCCTAACTTCCCTGGCTTTGGGTATCAACAAGCTAGAGCAGATTTGCTGCAACTGCGCCCGAGTTTGGTTCCAGTAGCGCAAAATTTACAGGCGGCAGAAAGTCTAGAAAAAGCTCAACAATTGGCAATGGAAGCTGCTGTGGTTGTGCAAAAACCGCCTCATCCGATGGAAGTTTGGCAGCAGTCGCAAAGTAAATGGCAACAGGCGATCGCACTTTTAGAAGCGATCGATTCACGTACGCCTGTTTATAATCTAGCTCAAAATAAGTTATCTAATTACCGAGCTAATCGCGCTGTTATCAGTCAAAGAGTGGCGATCGCTCAAAAAGCTGCAAATTTTAGCAACCAAGGTTCTTTGAAAGTTCAAAAGGGCGATGTTCCGGGGGCGATCGCCAATTTTACTCAGGCTTTAGCGCTGAATCCGAACATACCTCAAGCTTACCTCGGATTGGGGATTGCTACTGGCCAACAGGGAAACAAGCAGCAGGCAATTTACAATTACGATCGAGCGCTGCAATTTAATCCTAACTTGGCAGAAGCTTATTTCGGTCGCGGTCAAGCATACTATGAATTGGGAAACAACCAAAAAGCGATCGGGGATTACGAACAAGCTATTCGCGTTAATCCTAATTATGGTTTGGCTTATTTGGAACGAGGAGCTATTCGCTGTATGTTGGGAACTAAATCGCAAGCAGTAGCAGACTTTCAACAAGCTGGAGAACTTTTCTCAAAGCAGGGAGACGGCAAGAATTACCAATTAGCACAAAGCTTTATTAATGATTGTCAAGAACCGATTGCAGAGGCTGCAATCTGCGATTATCGAAGGAACATAGACTCCTTTGGTCGGCGCTGCGGTCGATATATTAATGTTCCGATTATAATTAGAAGAAAATCGGCGATTGATGCCTCAAAATCTGACTCTACTAATATTAAAAGCAATAGCAGCCCCGAAAAAATATCGCCGGAAAATTCTGATAGCACCAGCACAAGAACTCGCAGCAGGCGAAGAAGCAGAAGGTAAACCGCTGTCGCATTAGTTAGTAGATGACAAAATCTGCTGGTAAGCATCGAGGGTTTGCTGGGCGATCGCCTCCCAGTTATAATGCTTTTTGGCATACTCTTGGCCGTTCAATCCCCGCCGTTGGCGCTCTTGTGGATTGAGAAGTGCTGATTTGATTGAATTGGCGATCGCTCCTACTTCCAAAGGCCCCACCCAACCAGCTTCTGCTTGCTGTATGTCTTCCGCAATATGTATGCGATCGGAAATGGCGACAGGTACACCTGCGGCCATCGCTTCTGCTACAGCAATGCCAAAGTTTTCGTAATAAGAAGGCAAGACAAATAAGTCGGCGTTGGTCAATAGTTCAATTTTTAAATCACCGCTTACAAAGCCCGTTATTGTTGTGTATTTAGCTAAAAGTGAATTCTGAATTTGTACTTTAATTTTTATTTCATAATCCGCATCTTGGGGATTTGAACCAGCTAAAATAAAGTGAAACTCTATCCCCGATCCTAAAATACTTTCTAATGCTGGAATTAGCAACTCAAGCCCTTTTTTAGGTTCAATTCGCGACATAAATAAGATGATTGGCACTTGAGATTCTCGCAATTTCTTAGGAAACAAACCTGCTGTCACCCCCAATGGAATCACCAAATCCCGTGCCACGGGTATCTTGCCGGTGCAGTCCAAACCAAATCTTTCTGAGATTTTAGCCTCTTCTTTACTTGTGAAATGAATGGCGGCTGCACCTGCTAAATTAGGGCGTTCTAAAACTGCTGCATAAATCTGTTTTAAGCGCTTTTTTTTCTGCAAATCGGCGGGGTCAAGCATACCGCAGGGACGGATAATATACGGTAACTGGCGATATCTAGCAATTGCGGCAGCAAAGGTAGTTACTGGTGAGAAAATAGCGTGAATGTGAGCCAGGTCAAATTGTCGCGCATTTTCATTTAACCACTGCAATAACGAGAATGAAAATTTATATCTGCGCCAGGGATAACAGCGGAAATAAATAATCTGATAGCCGTTTTGTTGTATTGGTTGATTTAAGGGGACATCTAAGGGATGTTGACCGATATCTCCGTTAGAATCTGTGGTGATAATTGTGAGATCAATACCTCGGGAAGCGAGGGCCGCAGAAAGTCCCAGCACCATTTGACTTGGCCCGCCGTAGACGAGCGAAATGGAGGGGATAATTTGGATAATTCGCATGGGGGATAGTTCTTTCAATCAAAATATCAACCTCTCCCATGACAAATTTAATTATCTGGAAAAGGCAGCCCGTCTAGCTGCTCCGCTTCCTCTCTCTTTGTGGCTGTAATTTGGGTATTGTGAGCCATTGTCTTGGAAAATTCATACATTTCACTGGCTTTGGCTTCCGCAGCTTTTACAATTTCAAGGATTTCCAGGAGTTGGCTTTCATCTGGTAATTGTTTCATGGTAATGCTTCTAATCTCTCAATTACTTTGTCTATCATAATTCTCGCTTCAGGAGCCATACGTAGCAATGCTGCTAAATAATCTCCTGCTTTGTGAACATCTTCATCGGGCACACCAGCCATCAATACATTGCCCACAATGTGCTCTGCTTGTAAGCGAACACCTGATACGCAGAATTGAAAATTACTGATAGAAGAAAAGTATTGCATCAGTATTTCATTTTCTGGAAAAAGAGACATTGCTGTTCTAAGTGCAAAAAGTCCCTGCGTTGCTTGGCGTTCGGTCTCGTGTAGTACCTGGTAGAGTTCGTCAACCAAAGAGCGTAGGTCGGGAGGAATAGACATTTACTACAGCTTTTATTTAACACTTGCATTATACTGCTAAAAGTTACAACAATTCTTTGTAAAATTCCAACAACTGCTCAGCTAAAGCTTGATTGGTATAATTGCTCATCGCTCTATGATAACCCCGATCGCCCAACTCAGCCGCCAACTCCCGCCGCTCCATCAATTGCTGCAAACACTCGCGCAAAACCCCTGCATCTCCTTCTGGGAATAATAACCCCGCATCGCCGATGACATGGGGAATTTCCCCGCAGTCGGAACCAATAACCGGAATGTGACAGGCCATCGCTTCAATTAAAACGTGACCGAATTGTTCTTTCCAGCCCACAGTGGTCAAAGTTTTGAATTTATAGCTGGTTTGCGAGGGCAATACCAAACAGTTCATTAAGTTAATGTAGGGGGGAATTTCTTCGTGGGAAACGCTTTCTACCCAGATTATTCGGTCGCTGATTCCCCATTCCATACATTTTTCGGCGAGGTGCGTCCGCAATTTTCCTTGCCCTACTAACAGCCACTTCCAAGGACTTTTTTTCAACCCGGCTAAGGCCTCAGCTAAAGTCAACAATCCTTTTTCTTCGACAAATCGCCCTACAAACCCTACCACAAAATCGGTCGGTTCAATGCCGAACCCGCGCGATAAATCAGCGTCTTTACCAGTGCGGCAAAACAAAGTTTCATCTACTCCGAGTTGTGGCATTACTTTTACCGCACCTTCATAGCCCCGCTGCCGCAAAATTTTAGCTCCATCTAAGTTACCTGCAATAATTCCGTCGGTGTGCCGAAGATTGTAATTTTCTAAGACTGAAATTGGCCAATTCAATTGATAAGGCAGATTCCACCAAGTAAATAATATATTTTTGGCTTGGAGTTTGAGCAATTTATTTAGGAAAATTAATTGAGCACAAGCGAGGGATTTTGAACCTTGTTCAACTTGGATTATCTGGGGTCTAAAATTTTGCAAAACTTTAATTAAATCAGTGCCAAAGCTTAGCAATCCTTGATTGTTTTGACTAAAATTGGAGACAGGAATTACTTGAAATGAACCCTTTTGATAAAATTGCGTTTCTATAATTTTATTTTGTACGCCTCCGGGTTTCCAACGCTGTGGCACTACAAGTGTTACTTCAATATCGGGTTCTAGGTTGGCTAATATCTTGAATTTTTCCCGATTAATGTCCACAATATAGGTGTGACTAGCCACGAGAATTCTCATTTATTGGGAAGGGCGAAGGGGAATAGGTAATTATTGAGGGTTAATGTTGTCCTGATGGCTGTAAATTTGTCCATCATTCCACAGAGATTGAATTAGTGTATTTATAGCACTGAGAAAACCCAAGATATAAAAAGCAAATCTAGTTATAATTTTAAGGGGCGAGTGGCTTTTATAACAAGGCGGATTTCCCAAAACGTGGCAATCAAAGAGTTTGGCAAAAAATCGCAGGCATTGAAAGGCTGTTAAATTTTTCAATCCCATTAAAAAGTGATTGTGATAAAATGTGATTTGATATTCGATCGATCGCGTGCTGACATCGTGACACCCGCCGCTCTCTTCCCCCAAGTGAACTAAACACGCATTGGGATCGTACCAAATTTTCATGCCAGTCGATCGCAATCTCAAACAAAAATCCGACTCCTCCCGCACCGCACTCCCTGCAAACCGCTCGTCAAACCTCAGCGCGCACTCGGCAAAAACCTGTCGGCGAAATGACATATTACAGCCTCTAGCCGAAAGCACCTGCTGCGGTTTTACTGTATGCACCAAATCGATAAAATACCAGGCAATGCCTGCATCCATCGCTTCTGAGGGCAAATATTCGATCGTCAAATCGCCTCCAGAATTATCCAGTTTCATTCTGTCAAAAACCCGGCCCGCCACACATCCCACATCGGGTTTTTCTAAATAGTTGTCAGCGTGAGCCTCCAAAAAACCATCTGGCAATTGTACATCATCATCAATAAATAAAATAATATCTCCAACTGCGCGGCGCACTGCATAATTTCGAGCTGCGGGTAAACTTGCCCAATCTACTCGAAACCACCGAATTTTGCCAGCATTTGCCAATTCCTCTAAATAAACTTGAGTTTCCGATTCGTGGGTGCGAGTTTGATCGATTACCAGCACTTCAAAATTCGGGTAATTTTGCCGAATCGCATCAGCCAATGTCTCTCGCAGGGGTTGCTCGCGGTTGTAGGTGGGTATCACAACAGAAATCATCATTTGCAGTTGCCAGTTTCATTATTTCTCTAAACGCCAAAGCCAGACATCGCCCGGTTTGTAAATTGGTGTGATTTTATATTTTTGCACTTTTTCTAGTTCAAATTGCAATGCTTCTGTAGCTCGGTAGAGAAATACATCGCTAAAACCATCAGGAATTTTGACTTGTTCAGGTTTAACTGCTAGCAAAAGCTGTGTTTGCGGCTTCAGCAGATAGCTGAGAGACAGTATTTTTCCTGTGATGTTGTTGCCTCCGTGACTGATTACTAAAGGTTTTTGGGCTTGATTGACAATCGCGGCTACTTGGGGATTGTATTTAGTGCTAGAAGGATATTTGTTCCACCAAAGTTGCGACTGTGAGCTGACAGCACAAGAAACTATTCCACTCGATATTATGGCTATTAAACCGAGCTGCCACAGTTTTTGTTGGCGGGGATTGGTAGCGACTTTAATTTTAGCGGTGAATAGATAGGCAACAGCTATCTGGATTGCTAAAATATAGGGAACCAGATAGCGATGGGCAACGCCTCGCACTGCTATCAATACTATCGCTGTAATTCCGATCGCTGTCAATAGAAACAGCCAAACTCGTTTGGGAGTTGAGCGGCAGAGCGAGTATATTGAATGTGCGATCGCTAACAGCAGTAGGGCGGCTACAATCAGTCTGATTAAATCTGTAGCAATACCGCTCGAACCAAATTTGATAATTCCGCCCGCCCAATGCGTGTCGATAAATATTCGGCAGGTGATGATAATTAAAGGTTTAAGTGAAGATATGAAAGATAGGGAAAGGCGGGGTAAGCCTACTGTTGCTTCGATTTTTGGCGCGTTCTCAAGTAATACCAAAATCCAAGGAGTAAAAAGAATTATTGCTATCACGGTAGCTACTAAATAAGTAATTAATGTTTTGCCAAAACGCCAATTCTCTCTTATAATTACATAAATGCCGTGGGCGAATACTACTAAAAAAAATAATAAACTAGAATAAAGTCCTAAAGTCAGGGCGATCGCATAAATAGACCAAACAGCCTTACTCAATTTAGATGTTGTCGGAGAATTTTGTAGGGCGATCCTCTTCGAGGGCTTCGCTAACGCCCGCAGCAGAATTGCATTCGACAGCAAGGCGAGAACTGCAAACATCATGTAGGGTCTTGCCTCTTGCGCGTACAAGACGTGAAAGGGTGAAACAGCGACGATTGTAACAGCCATCCATCCCACAGACGCAGAGCGAAATAATTCCCAGCACAGCCAATAAACGCTGGGAAAAACTAACAAACTAATCCAAGCTGAAAGACTTCTGACAGTCGCCACTTGCGGGCCGAACAACTGCACCCAAAATCGGGCTAAAATAAAATACAGCGGCGATAGTTGAGGTTCTTCTGTAGCTAAACCTTTAACAGTATCCCACCAAGTCTTTTCGGGATTTATCTGCTGGTATTTCCGCTGCAAATCTGCGACGCTAATTGTTTTGGATTGAAAATCTTGCTGCACCATTTCCGTCCAAGTGTAGCCAGAAATTCGCAGCGAGGTGATAGATTCGTCGAACGAGTAGACTTTGCGATCCAGATTAGTAAAGCGAAACCATATCCCCGTTATTAATATGACAACAATTAAAAATTTTAACGAAATTCGATGCAGCCGCCCATTTTGAATTGAGTTGGTGTTCATACAATCAGAAATGGGGAAATGAAGAAAGAAGGATTTAGTTATTTAGGAGAGAGGGAATAAGCCGGAGGGAATAAAGAATAAGAAATGGGTTTCAATATCCCCTATATTTATCTAGAGGCTTCTTCCTTCTTCCTGACATCCGTTACATCCGTTACATCCGTTACAGAATCCGTTGCCGAACTTCCTTCTTCCTTCTTCCTTCTTCCTTCAGATTAATTCCCCATTTCCATCAGATAGCTATGTGTTGCTGAACGGCTAAAACTAAATTTTCAGTCCAGAAATTAGCCAATTCGGCGCTGGCAGCTTCCACCATAACTCGGATTAGCGGTTCAGTGCCAGAAGCGCGCACCAAAACCCGTCCCTGTTCGCCCATTGCTGTTGTAGCACGTTCGATCGCACTTTGCATTGCCTCGCACTCCTGCCATTTCAGGCGTTTTTCGCGATCGTCCACCCGAATATTTCGCAGCAACTGCGGATAAGTTTGGAAACTGCCACTCACCAATTGTGCCAAAGATTGCCCGGACTGGCGCACCAGCGAAGCCAAATGCAAAGCTGTCAGCAAACCGTCGCCGCTAATACCGTAATGCGGACAAAGAATATGTCCAGACTGTTCGCCGCCCAACATCGCACCAGTGCGCTGCATTTCAGCGTGAACGTACTGATCTCCCACGTCGGTTCTAGTTAGTTTGCCGCCCAATTCTTCCCAAGCTCGCTCGAAGCCGAGGTTAGCCATTACAGTAGAAATAATTAAATTGGATGGTAACTGTTCGGAGTCGCGCAACTGCCGGCCCCACAGATAAAGAATGTAATCGCCGTCAATCGCTCGACCTTGGTTGTCAACACACAAAACTCGATCGGCATCGCCGTCAAAAGCAAATCCAAAATCGGCATTGTGTTCCAAAACAGCCGCTTGCAAACTGTCGAGATGAGTAGAACCGCAGTTAACATTAATACGAGATCCATCAGGAGAGTCGTGCAAACAGATCACCTCCGCCCCCATTTGCGCGAACACCTGCGGCCCCAAACCCGCGGCAGCCCCCCAAGCTAAATCCAAAACAATCCGCATTCCCTCCAAATTCATCTGTTGCAGCGAATCACAGAGGGAAGTGGCATAATCTTTAACCAACTCAGACCGATGGTAGTGGTGTCCCCAAGCCAAGCTAGCAACCGGAACCTTTGCCCCCCGGATTCCCGCTTCGATTTGTTCCTGCAACTGCTGCGACAGCTTAGAGCCATTTGAGCCGAAAAACTTAATGCCGTTGTCTTCTGGGGGATTGTGAGAAGCCGAAATCATCACTCCGCCAACCGACTCCGAAACGCTTGCCAGATAAGCAACGCAGGGAGTGGGGCACAATCCCAAATTCCACACTTCCAAACCGGCGGCCGTCAAACCCGCTGACAGTGCCATTGCCAGCATATCGCTGGAATTCCTGCTGTCTTGCCCCAAAATCACAGGCCCCTGGTTGGGGGTATTTTGGCGTAGAACTTGTCCAGCCCAGAAGCCCACTTGCAGGGCTAAGGGTGCATTCAGCAATTCTCCGACTTTCCCGCGAATGCCGTCTGTGCCGAAGAGTTTTGTATTTGGCAGGGAGAGGCTATCTCCCAGCATAATCGTATCGCGTTTGACTGGCTGTACCGAGTTAGCAGCCGGAAACTCGCTGCCACGAGGGCGCGAAGGTGTCTGAACCATATTCACTCCTTTAGGAATATTCACACTCACACTTTGGGTTCATGTTACAACTGAAAGTCTTTATTTTCAGCCTAAACTCCATTTATTTCGTCGATTGCTCAAGCAACTTGCTCTGACAACCTACGCACAAAGCTTAACTTCATCGGAAAAATTTGTATTGTATCCAAGGGAAAAACTTGGAGTCCGGGGCGCGCCAACGCCATGAAACCCGGTTTCTTTTTGCGTCGAGGAATGATGCTGCTGCTGTTTGAGCCTGTCAGGCACTGCGTGTGTAGAAGGTTAATGCTGTGTTGCCGTATACTTTGTGGCGGCAAATTTCTAGACCGGAAATCGGTTGTGTCGATCGCTCCGGGCTGTGTTCGACGGCCATTTCCCCGTTTGGTGCTAGCATTTCTTGGCTGGCGATCGTGTTTAACACAGGTTCGTACAAGTCGCTGGCGTAGGGCGGATCGAAGTAAATGCGATCGAACTGCTGCCCCGCTAGTGCCGCCAATTTCGCCGTCGCGTTTCCCCGCAATATTTGGAAGGTTTGGGACGAGTCTGCTACTTGCTCCCAGTTTTCGCGGATAATCGCACAAGCTTTCGCCGACTGTTCGATGCCAGTGACACTCGCGGCTTGACGACACAAAGCTTCTGCACCCATCGAACCGCTGCCGGTACAAATGTCAAGCCATCTGCAATCTGCGATAGTCCCTTGCCAAATATTAAATAAAGCTTCTCTGACTCGCGAAGGTGTAGGGCGAGTTGCGAGTCCCGGCAGGGTTTTGATTTGGCGATTGCCACAGATTCTTAAAGTCATTTAGGGAGAAGGAAGTTCGGCAACGGATTTTGTAACGGATGTAACGGATGTAACGGATGTAATGGATGTCAGTCCGATGGAAGTCGGAAGAAGGAAGTTCGGCAACGGATTCGCTTTCTGAGGATGTAACGGATGTCAGTTCGATGGAAGTCGGAAGAAGGAAGAAGACTTTTAAAAATGTCAAACCCGGTTTCGGCAATCTACCGGGTTTTTCAAGATTCATGCCACCTAAGCAGGTACTTTTTCCCTCACCAGACTGACAAAATTTGACAGCATTTGCAATCCCGTACTCGAAGACTTTTCCGGGTGAAATTGCACGGCCATCAGATTGTCTTTAGCTATAGCCGCCGTCACGTTTTGACTACCGTGAGTCACCATTGCCGATCGCACTTCCAAATCAACTGGATCGACATAATAAGAATGCACGAAATAAACCCAAGGATCAGACGGTAAATTTTGCCACAGCGGCACATCCGGCTGAGTAAATTGCAATTGATTCCATCCCATGTGCGGAATTGTCAAACCCGGTTCCGAGCGAAATCGGCGCACTTTTCCCGCAATAACCCCCAATCCCGGTTCTACGCCTTCTTCGGAACTTTCAAACAGAATTTGCAAACCCAAACAAATGCCTAAAAAAGGTTTTCCAGAGGCGATCGCCCTTTTTATCGGTTCTATCAAATTGCGCGATCGTAAATTCTGCATTGCCGGGTCAAACGAACCAACTCCCGGCAAAACCACCGCATCAGCCTGCTCGATTATAGCAGGAGAATCTGTAATTTTTGGCACTGCACCCACATTTTCCAAGCCTTTACAGACCGAGTGCAGATTGCCCATGTCATAGTCTACTACTGCAATGACAGACATTGACTTACTTGCCTTATATTATCAATATCAGTATTATTGCACAAATATGACGGCGAAAATCCTGCTAACCTCATTTGATACTTGGCTTCCCCATCAGAAATCCAACTCTTCGGACGACTTATTAGCCAAGATTTCCCATATCAAATCTTTGCCTGATTCCCTAACTTTTTTGAGGAAACTGCCAGTAGATTTTCAGCGAGCACCTAATTTAGCGATCGCCCAAATCAACCAACTCCAACCCGACACTATTATCTGCTGCGGCATGGCCGAAAGTCGGCAAAAATTAACCGTAGAATCTTGCGCTTGCTGCGATAGCGACATTCTGAAAACAGCAGTTAATCTCGAACCGCTAGTCGCTGATTTAGCTGCAACAGAAATCAGTCACGAAGCCGGAAAGTTTGTATGCGAAGCCCTATATTATGCGGTTTTAAAACACCTTGCAGATTCTAAACTTAGCACCAAATGTATTTTCGTACACGTACCAATTTTAACTGATGAAAACACCGACAAGATTGTCGCCGATTTTTTATTAATTTTAACTCGCCTCCCTTAACAACTGACAACTAACAACTGACAACTGCCAACTGACAACTGACAACTGACAACTGCCAGTTGCCAACTGCCAAGTCTTTAGCCGCCGTAATTCCAACCGGTGCTTTCTAGCAGCAACGGATTGCCTTCTCGGTGGACGCCGGCTGCCAAAACTTCTCCCACATAAACCGTGTGATCCCCGTGTTCCACAGCGCCGACAACTTTGCACTCGATGTAACCCAGAGAGTCTGAGATAATCGGACAACCAGTTTCCGCGCCGGGATAAAATTCTACATCCTCAAATTTATTGCCAACGCGGCGCTGCTGCTTAAAGAATTTCTGGGCTAACTCTTTTTGCCCTGCTTCTAGGAAACTCAAAGCAAAGACACCGCTGGCTTTGATCATGCCGTGGGATTTGGAGTCTTGCTTGACGCAGTTGACAACTAAGGGAGGGGTAAAGGAAGATTGCATCACCCAGCTAGCGGTGAAACCGTTGACTTCCTCCCCGTCTTTGACACCGCAGATGTACAATCCGTGAGGGATTTTCCGCAAGATGGTCTTTTTAGCTTGTTCGTCTAGCACGGGCTTACCTGTTCGATCGATAATTCTACACCGCTCAGTTTACCAATGTCAGGCCCACAAACCCACCTGTCTTAAGGGCTATTCGCTAATATTGCCTTTTTCGATCCCAAACTTGATACCAGTTTTAAGTCAAAATTAACAACTCACAACTATTATGAAACTCCATACTTTTTAAACCAATCTTGCATCCGTTTCCAAGCATCCTGAGCTTCTTTTTCCCGGTAACTGGGGCGATAGTCGGCGTTAAAAGCGTGCGGCGCATCTGGATAAAGCACAATTTCGGAACCGCTGCTGCCAGTTTTGAGAACTTCCCGCATTTTCTCGACTGTATCGTTGGGAATTCCCTCGTCTTTGCCGCCGTAAAGCCCCAAGACAGGCACTTTCAAAGTTGCTGCAATGTCGATCGGCTGTTTGGGAGTTAAAGCCGTAGAATTGCCAACTACACGCCCGTACCAAGCCACTCCAGCTTTGACTTTCGGGTTGTGGGAAGAGTACAACCAAACAATTCTGCCACCCCAGCAAAATCCTGTAATTCCCAACTTATTAATATTGCCTTTTCCTGACTTTTGTGCCCAATCTACGGTTGCATCTAAATCGGACATAACTTGAGCGTCAGGAACTTTCGAGACAACTTTACTCCTAATTTCTTGAATGTCGGTGATTTTAGAAACATCACCTTGACGGGCAAACATTTCTGGGGCGATCGCTAAATAACCTAATTTTGCCAAACGGCGGCAAATATCTTGAAGGTGCGCGTGAACTCCGAAGATTTCTTGAATTACTAAAATTACTGGAAAATTGCTGCCGCTGGCTGGCATTGCTCTGTAGGCTGGAATTGAGCCGTCTTTTACGGGAATTTTTACCTCACCTGCAACTAAACCAGCAGCATCCGTATTGATAACGGCAGCCGCAATAGGATGAACTGCTAAGGTAAATCCGGCGCTTAATGCGGTGACAATGATAAATTGTCTGCGAGTTAAATCAGTCATGGCGATTTTAGATTTTAGATTTTAGATTGGGGAATTGGGGAATTGGGAATTGGTAATTGGTTATTTCATAATTGCTCCTTCTTCCCTCTTCCGACTTCCATCGGACTGACATCCGTTACATCCGTTACATCCGTTACAGAATCCGTTGCCGAACTTTCTTCTTTCTGACATCCGTTACATCCGTTACAAAATCCGTTGCCGAACTTCCTTCGAGGGTCGGAAAAGCCGATCGTGCTCTGGATGGTACAAGCGCGATCGCCCTTCTGCTGATTTTCCCAACGCCGGACTAATGACATACATTGTCGTTCTGATCAAATTATTTGCGCGGGTAGCAACTGCCATTTTGTCAAGGGGAACTAGCACAATTTTTTCATCCGGCCAGCCCAACCGATAACAAATCGCTACAGGCAAATCCGATGGGTAATGTTCCATCAATTTAGCTTGAGCTTGTTCGACATGGCGGGCGCTCAAATACAGACACAAACTCGCTTGATGAGCCGCTAAACTCGCCAATTCTTCGCGTTCCGGTACTTCTGTTCTGCCGCTAATTCGCGTCAAAATAATTGTCTGCACAACTCCCGGAACTGTCAACTCAATTTTAAGTTTAGCTGCGGCAAGTTGAAAAGCGCTAATTCCCGGGATTACCTCAAAAGCAATTCCCTCCGATGCCAAAGCTTGCATTTGTTCGCCGACGGCCCCGTAGAGACAGGGATCGCCGGAATGGAGGCGGACGACGCTTTTCCCCTCGCGCACTCGTTCCACCATCAAAGGTACAATCTCTTCGAGGGTCTTATCCGCAGTTTGGATCACTTCAGCATCCGCGCGCACACCCTGCAAAATTTGCTCTGGAACTAGCGAATCAGCAAATAATATGACATCGGCCGCAGCCAGTAATTTTTGAGCCTTAACAGTCAACAAATCCGGGTCTCCCGGGCCTGCACCTACAATGTATACCCCTGGAATTAGGGATTCAATCTCTGTCAAACTCATTGCTGCTAAAAAATTTGCTAAATTTACGGACGCTTCCGGATGTACCTATTTTGGTTGGAAGTAAGAGATGGTAGATGCACCCTGGTTTTGAACCCTAGAGACTAACCTCTCTGGGGTTTTTTATTGATCCTCTGGGGATTTGTGAGCGATATTTGCCCGATCGCTATTGGGGGAGACAACATCGGGTAAAGGTCGATCGAGCAAATAAAGCCAAGCTAACCCGCCCAACCCTAAAACAATCCCAGTCAAGCTTACCATCTGTGCAGCCCGCAGTGGCCCGAACATCAAACTATCAGTCCGCAACCCTTCAATCCATACTCGACCGGAACTGTAAGCTGCGATATAAACCAAAAATAAAGCACCAATTTTCAAGCGAATTTTGCCCTGCAAATCGCGAAAAAACAAAGTCAGAAGCAACCCAAATACTGTCAAATTCCACAGGGATTCGTAGAGAAATGTGGGGTGGAAGTATTCAAAATTAGCGTAGGCGGGCGGGCGGCTGCTGGGGGGAATATAAAGTTTCCAGGGCAAATCCGTAGGACTGCCAAAAGCTTCCGAGTTAAAGAAATTTCCCCAGCGTCCGATCGCCTGACCGAGAATTGCCGAAGGCGCGATTAAATCTGCCAATTGCCAAAAAGAAACTCGCTGGATTTTCGCAAAAATTAAAGCTGCGATCGTGCCGCCCAAAATCGCCCCGTGAATAGCAATTCCGCCTTTCCAAATCGCAATAATATCTTCAGGCCTCTGGGAGTATTGCTCCCACTCAAAAGCCACGTAATAAATTCGAGCGCAGGGAATAGCGCCCAGAACCAGCCAAATTGCTAAATCACCCAACAATTCCGGGTTGACGCGGCGTTTTTGGGCCAAGTATTGGGACAGACTCACCCCAATCAATACGGCAGAAGCTATTAACAGCCCGTACCAGCGAATGGCTACGGGGCCAAGTTGAAAGATAATTGGGCCCGGCGATGTAAATTGAAACGCTAAGGGCAGCGCAAGAATATTTAGCACCATAAAAGTTGCATTAATTGTGAGGGAAAGCTGTCAAATTTGCACACCTTTTAACAAACTCCAGAGTTTATTTTAGGTGGGTATGGTCATTTACACGCAATATTGGGGGAATTTTGCCAAAAATTAACTTTGTTGCGGACATTGGTGTCTGGAGTTTTCTTTGTGAGTCCACAATAAGAGCCCCCTAACCCCCTTTTTTAAGGGGGGAACCGGATTATTCTCAAATTCCCCCTGATTAAGAGGGATTTAGGGGGATCGAGACTTCACCTTTTTGAGGATTAACGGCAGCTTTGGTCGAGAAGTTTTAATATAGAGAGTGGCTTTAAATTTTCTAATGACCTATGTCTCCTACTTCCGTTTCTCAGGTGTACTCTTCTGGTAATTCCAAGGGCGCGAATCAGTCTCGCAAGACTGCTGCTTTGGCTGTTGAGTCGGGTAACATTCCGCCCTTGCTGGGGGCGAGTTTAGCTGAGTTAACGGAGTGGGTGCAGCAAAACGGGCAACCTGCTTATCGCGGAAAGCAGTTGTACCAGTGGATTTATGAGAAAGGTGCGCGATCGATCTCTGACATTTCTGTATTCTCGAAACAGTGGCGCGAGACTGTTGCTAAAATTCCGATCGGGCGATCGACCATTCACTATCGATCGGTCGCACCAGACGCCACCGTAAAGTATCTCTTAAAATTGGCAGACGGTCAAATCATTGAAACAGTAGGCATTCCCACCGATAAACGCCTGACTGTGTGCGTCTCAGCCCAAGTTGGCTGCGCGATGGGCTGCGACTTTTGCGCTACCGGAAAAGGCGGTTTCAAGCGCAATTTAGAAAAACACGAAATCGTCGATCAAGTCTTGACTGTACAGCAAGATTTCGGCCGCCGAGTCAGCCACATCGTATTTATGGGAATGGGCGAACCCCTGCTGAATTTCGATAATGTTGTAGCTGCTGTCAAGTGTTTGAATCAAGACGTAGGAATTGGACAGCGAAACATCACCATTTCCACAGTTGGAATTCGCAATCGCATCAGCCAACTAGCCGAACATCAACTGCAAGTTACCCTCGCCGTCAGCCTCCACGCTTCTAATCAAAGATTGCGGGAAGAGTTAATTCCTAGCGCCCGCCCTTATCCTTTGGGTGAGTTAATCGCAGAATGTCGGGAATATGTGCGATCGACCGGGCGCAGATTGAGCTTTGAGTACGTGCTTTTAGCTAATGTGAATGACTTACCGGAACACGCAGCCGAGTTAGCTAGTCAGTTGCGCGGTTTTCAGTGTCACGTCAATTTGATTCCTTACAATCCGATTCAGGAAGCTGAATATCAGCGCCCGACTCCCAATCGAATTAACAGTTTTGTTGCGGTTTTGAAGGAGAAGAAAATTGCAGTTAGCGTGCGGTATTCTCGCGGCTTAGAAGCAGATGCAGCCTGCGGACAATTGCGGGCATCCGAGGTTTAGAATTTTATTTTTAACCCCTAAAAGTTGTCGTATGGTGCGTCAGAGTGCGTTATTGTATCAATTATTGAGAAACTACATCCTGACGCACCATACTATTTTAGCTTACAAGCGTTTAACAAGTATCCACCGCAACTCTAACGGCGGTGTTTGTTGCACCGAAAATAAATCCCGCCCGCTAGCCCAACTGACAAACCAAGGTGTAGGTGGCCACGCCGAGTCAGGCAAATGTTTTTGTTCGTATTGAATCACAGATTCATCAGAAATAATTTCTAACGGCAAACCCTCTATTGCTGCTTGCAATTCTTGTCTGGTAATCAGATAAGACCAACACAATTCAGACATTTGTTTTGCCATCTCGTCGGGTTCGTACCCATCTACTGCTAAGAAAGTGCTGAATAAGATAAATCCGCCGCTTAACACGGCATCGGACATTTTGCCGAGGAAAAGACGAATTTGTTCGGGATAACGGAAGTGAGAGAGAACTTCGGTAGCAATGGCTAATTTGTACCGATAAGTTTTCATCCTCAATAATGGGTCTAAAACGTCGCCTTGGGTGACATTTATCGGCAAGTTTTCGGCGGTTGCTGCTGCTGATAGTTTTTCGGCAAATATGGGTGTTAGTTCGATCGCATCCACGGAATGACCTAACCTTGCTAAAGGCAAACTATTGCGCCCTGGGCCCGCACCAACATCTAAAATAGGTGCTTTTCCCGGTTCGCCTAATTCGGCGGCAATGGCGATAACTTTGGCATCGGGATGGCTGCCGAATAAAGGTTCGGGGCGAATATCCGGCCAGCTATGATATTTCTGGGCCATCGATTCGACTTGAATCTTGGTATTCAGAGTAATGCCGCCGGCTAAACCGCTTTGGGAATTGGCGGGAAAATATGAGACTATGAGATTAGCGTGGGGGGAATTTTTGAATCCTTCTGCTAAGGCATTGGCGATTAATGTTCGGAAGTTTTCGGTTTGGGAAGCATTGATGTTTTGTCCGAGGATGGTTAAGAAGTCTGACAGTAATTTAAGATAGTCGTCTAGCATCGATGGCAAGCAAGGGAGATATAATTCTCCCTTGATGCCGATGTTCTTTTTGAGCCTTTCTTTGAGAATTAATTTCAGGCGATTCGAGTCTGTCAGCGGCGGGCTTGTTTCGGGTGATTGGCTGACGGGCAATTGGGGGATAGATGCGGCACTGGTGAGGTTTTTAGTCACAATAGTTTCGATTAGATTCGGCAATAAGTGCGATCGCACCGAGCATAATCTTGTGCTCTTGCACCTGAATTCGAGCGTGCAGCGTTTCTGCGGTATCTTCAGGCAATACCGGCACCGCAGCCTGCATTAAAATCGGCCCGCTGTCTACTTCTAAACGGGCGATATGCACCGTACATCCGGTGATTTTAACCTTGGCGGCCAGTGCTTGCTCGACGGCGCGAATTCCTGGGAAACTCGGCAGTAAGCTGGGGTGAAGGTTAATTACGCGATCGGGAAAAGCATCAAACAAAACTTTAGTAACAATTCGCATCCAACCCGCCATCACTACCCATTCTACATCATATTCTTGAAAAGTTTTGACAATTTTTGTATCTAATTCTTCGCGGCTTTTGCAGTCGCGGTGATTGAGAAGAATCGAGGGAATGCCGTATTTTTCGGCTCTGACGGCGGCTTTGGCTTCGGGGTTGTTGTAAATTAATACTGGGATTTGAGCGTTGAGTTGTTGATTTTGGATGGCTTGGGCAATTACCTCGAAGTTGCTGCCGCTTCCTGATGCTAAAACTCCTAATTTTAATGGAGGATGAGCCGGAGCGATCGCACTTTTGCCAATCTCAGGAGAAATCAGGCAGGCATTGGAATTAACAGATACTGGATTAGCGGTCATAAAGATAAAAACTATTCACTCGTCTACTACAATACAGGTAAAGGGTAAGGTGTGCTTGGTCGCACTCTACATGGAGATATTGCGTAAATCCTAAGTATATTATTTTTTGTCGCTGACTACTGATCCACTCCTATTCTACAATATTCTCAAAAAACTCTTCCCTGAGAATCGAATAAAGTTTTAGATCCCAATATCGGCCTTTGACAAATAGCTGCTGTCGCAATATCCCTTCCAATTGCATCCCCACTTTTTCCATCACCCGAGCCGAAGCAATATTGTTAACTTCACATCGAGCCACAATTCGATTTAGCAACATCTCCCGAAAACCGAATTCAATAACTGCATTGACAGCCTCGCTCATGTATCCCTCGCCCCAATATTTTCGCGAAAGTGCGTAGCCAATTTCCGCGCGGCTGTGCGTCATACTCCATTCCACAAATCCGCAAGTCCCGATAAACTTTTTCTCGGCTTTGTGGACGATTCCCCAATCTACCAGCTCGCGTTTTTTGTACATTCTTGTAAGTGACTTGAGAAAGTATTTAGTGTCTTCGAGCGAGGTGTGAGTTGACCACATTGTGTATTCTGATACTTCGGGGTTGCAAGCATACTCAAACATATCGCTGGCATCATTTAAAGTTATTTTTCGGAGTAGCAGCCTTTCAGTTTCTATAGTAGGTAAATTGGCTAATATATCGAGAAGGTTCATTTTGAGATTGCCCTATAATGTGATACCATTTAAAACTAAAAGCTAAAATTTACAAGCCAATGGTTCGGATTAAATTTGGGCGTTTTAACTGGTTGGATAATGATGCGATCGCAGCTTGGACTTTTCTGGCCCCGGCTTTGCTGTTTCTGGGTACTTTTTTGATTTGGCCGATCGCCTATTTATTTTACCTCAGCTTTACCAGCGGCAGCTTTACCCAGTCGGGAGTGCGTTGGATTGGCTTCAACAACTACTGGCGTCTAGTCACAAACCCGGATTTCTGGCAAATTCTCCAAAACACGCTCTATTTTACTACTGCTACAGTCATTCCCAGTTTAGTAATTCCTTTGGGTTTGGCAGTTTTGCTAAATCGCTCGTTTGCTTGGCGAGGAACTCTCCGCACCGCTTATTTTATTCCTTCGATTACCTCTTTAGTTGCAGTGGGGTTGGGTTGGCGGTGGTTGTTTCAAACCGAAGGCCCGGTGAATAATGCCCTAAGTGCGATCGGCTTAAATCCAATTCCTTGGCTGAGTAGCACAGTTTGGGCAATGCCTGTGATAATTCTGCTCAGTGTTTGGAAGCAATTAGGCTTTAATATGGTAGTATTTTTAGCAGGATTGCAAGCAATTCCGGTAAATCGTTACGAAGCCGCAGAATTGGATGGAGCTAATGCTTGGCAGCAATTTTTGTACATCACTTTACCCGGTTTGCGGCCAACTTTAGTATTTGCTACCGTGACTACTGCTATTTTTACTCTGCGGAGTTTCGAGCAAGTTTACGTCATCACCGGCGGCGGCCCTTTGAACTCTACTAATTTGCTAGTTTATTATATTTACGAGCAAGCTTTTTCGCAATTTGATTTTGGCTATGCAGCCGCAGCGGCAACTTTCCTGATGGCTGTAGCTTTGATATTAGTCTATTTACAACTAAAAGTTTGGGGCGAAGATGCTTGATA
Organism: Microcoleus sp. LAD1_D5; assembly: GCF_036702115.1. Classification (NCBI taxonomy): domain Bacteria; kingdom Bacillati; phylum Cyanobacteriota; class Cyanophyceae; order Oscillatoriales; family Microcoleaceae; genus Microcoleus; species Microcoleus sp. LAD1_D5. The sequence continues at coordinate 59,439 of NZ_JAUBSA010000010.1, forward strand.
TAACATTGGGTAGCATTCTTTGTGTATGGGCGGGGTGGGTTTACGAGATTGTTTGTTTTAGGCATGATGGTTGGTAAAACCCGCCCCTAGGCGCAAATTATACAATTAACCATGCCCATTGCCCAATTACCAATTCCCAATTTTATACTCCATGTGCTCTGCTGTTTTTTCAGCTTGCGCTGTACCCAAAAGTTTGCAGACAACGTGCAAAGACATATCAATTCCCGCAGCAATTCCCCCAGAAGTGATGATTTTGCCGTTATCTACAAATCGCTGATTTTCGATAATAGTTGTGTTGGGAGCTAATTCTCTCAATAACTCCAAGGCCCGATGGTGTGTAGTTGCTTCCAAACCTTCCAATAAACCAGCTTTTGCCAAAAGCAGCGAACCCGTACAGACAGAAAGCACTAATTCTGCTGTTCGCGCACAATCTTTTATCCAGTTAATAACTCCTGAATTATCGATTAACTTTCTTGTACCTTGTCCTCCCGGTACAATTAAAATATCTGGTGGCGGACAATCGGAAATGGTGCAGTCGGGATTTACACTCAAACCATTGCGGGCGTTGACAGCACCGGGATGTTCGGCTACGGTAGAGACTGCAAAAGGTCGTGAAGCGAAGCTATCCCGAAGGGAATCGCCCTTACTTAATTCTGATGTCACCGAAAATACTTCAAAAGGGCCTGCAAAGTCCAGTACCTCGACATCATCGAACATTAAAATAGCTACGTTCCAAGTTGCCATAAGACCTACTTCTGATAGAGGCAAAAAATCTCGGCGATTTGTTATCGTAGAAAAGGTATAATTTAAATTATTAAAGCTATGCCGAAAAATATTCGCCATCGCGCCCTAACAATTTGTCTTTTATGTCTGGCTTGCGCCTTAGCAATTGCTGTTGCGCCAATTGTTACGCCCGCTCAATCCACAACTCAATTAGAGTTTCGCATTACTCAATTAGAAAGGCAAATTTCTGAACTCAGGGGACAAATCTACAGCTTGCAGAACCAAGGTTCTAGAGTTAACCGGCCTCAGTCTCCTTCCCCTTCAGGTTCGGGTCGCACAAATTCTAGACCGCTGTCGGGAGACCCGATGTTTGACAATTTAGCAACTTTGGCAATTGAAACTAAGCAAGATGTTATTAAAATTCAAGAGCGCTTGTCAAAGCTAGAAGCGTCGAGAAATCGCTAGAGAAGGAAGAAGGAAGAAGGAAGAAGGAAGGCGCGAGACGGATACACGGATTAATTATTGAGCAAAAGTAGGGAGTCAGGAGTCAGAAGGAAGAGGTTCAAGGGAAGAGGGAAGAAGTCAGTAGTCATTAGTTACAAGGATGAAGTCATATTCTCGCCAACTCAAAACTCAAAACTCTCCCCCTCTCCTTCTCTGCCACTCTCCGACGTTGAGGTCGAGAAAAGCAGGGTCTGCTAAAAGTCAACTTGCAGAACTATTCAATGATATGGAAATAAAAGGCTGCAACCACAAAATTGATTGCTAACAGCAACAGAAACCAGCCTGCGCGAAATGGGTAAGGGAATTTGCCCGTTTTCATCACGGACTCGGATTTTAATTGGTTCTTCGCTATCTCTGGCATAGGTAAAGCTCCTAATTGATAATGTCACTCTATTTACAAATAGCAGAGAGCGTCGCACTTATGCACAATCCTCTAGAGTTATTTTTTGTAACAAGGAGTTTATACCGAGTTGAATTGAGATTAATTTCAATCGCTCTCTCCGGCGTGGTAGGAACTGCGGACGAGAGGCCCCGATCGCACGCGCTCAAACCCCATCTCCCGCGCGATCGACCCGAAACGGTCAAATTCGGCTGGCGTCCAGTATTTACGCACTGGGAGGTGCTCTAGAGATGGTCTCATGTATTGACCGAGGGTGAGTCGATCGCACTTGGCATCCCGCAAATCGACCATCGCTTCGACTATCTCGGCTTCGGTTTCCCCGTGTCCCAACATCAAACCGGATTTGGTGGGAATAGTTGGGTCATATTGCTTAACAATACGCAGAACGTCGATCGAGCGATCGTACTTGGCCCCCCTCCGCACCGGCCCTTGCAACCGACGCACTGTCTCAATATTGTGGTTGTAACAAGCCGGTGTAGCCTCCACTACCGTGCGAATCCGCTGTCGCTGCAACTCATCGAGCCCGGAATTCTCCCCCTCTGAACTCCTCCCGATTCCCCCCCAAAAATCCGGCGTCAGCACCTCAACTTCAGTATCCGGGTTCAAAAGGCGGATTTGGGCGATCGTCCTTGCAAACCAACCCGCACCCCCATCCGGCAAATCATCCCTCGCCACCGAAGTCAGCACCGCATAGCGCAAACCCAACAACTGCACCGCCTCCGCCACCTTTTGCGGTTCCTCCGGGTCTAGCGGCATCGGAGAATGACCTTTATCTACTTGACAAAAAGCACAAGCACGGGTGCAAGTCTGCCCCATCAACAAAAAAGTCGCCGTTTTTTGCGCGTAGCACTCGCCCCGGTTGGGACATCTGCCCTCCTCGCAAATCGTGTGAATTTGCCGCTGTTTGATAATTTTTTGCACTTGCGAAAGTTCGCTAGCTTTGCCAACGGGCCTACGCAACCACTGCGGCATCGCCTCGATTTCACCCCGCATTTGGGCGGCAATTAATTTGACAGTAGGAGTTTGAGGAATTTGGGGCGACATATAATTAAGTGGCGATCGAGTTAATTCCTTCGATCGTATCCGAAATCAAAGCCCCTGAAGTTGTAGCAGTCTCACCCGAAATCAGAATCGCGCCGAGGTGCCGCAAAACTAAACTCGCGCAGAATTCTGGGTAGAATTCGGTTAGGGATATACTGAAGGTTGCGAATCATCACTCATTACTGAAGGAGTCAGTCGTGGCTGGTCAAAAAATCTTGGTAATCGATGACAGTAAAGTCATCCGGGTCCGAGTCCGAGAGATGTTGCCTCAGGGTAACTTTGAAGTTCTAGAAGCAAAAGACGGCGAAGAGGGACTCAAACTGATTCGTCAAGCCCGGCCAAATCTAATTATGTTAGATTTCCTACTGCCCAAAGTCAGTGGTTGGGAAGTGTATCAAAAAGTGCAAGCCCATCCGGAGCTTTCTAAGATACCTTTGGTGATCATGTCGGGGCGCGAAGAAGAGGTGATGGAAAAAATTCCGAAACCCTTCGAGAAGCATTTTTTTGCCTTTATCGCCAAACCCTTTGAGAAGAAGCAGCTAACCGAGGCGATCAAATCGGCGATGGTACTGGCCAAAAAGAAACCGGTACCGGAAGCCCCAGCCGCCGCCGCTGCACCAACTTCTGGAGGAGGCGAGGCCGAAATTCAGGCGATGACTCTGAAAATGGCGAAAATGCAAGCGGAAATTGATGCACTCAAAAAACAAATGACTCAGGTGATTACGATCATCAAGCAGAAATTGAAATAATTCTGCTGTTTTTTGAAGGCACTTATGTAGAAGGAAACTTCCACACCGTGAAACTTTTTATTGAGTCTCAATGGCTGCGTTTTGATCGGCATTCATTCTTTTGCAAAATTGTTTGAGCGAGTGCGATCACCAATAGCCTGCAACTGGTTTCTCAAAATTCCAGTGAGAAAATCAATTAAAAGTTAAAAATAAAACAAGGGAGGAAATTAATTATTAATTAATATTAGGATTTTTAATTCCCGCTCGTTCCACACTCAATTATTAACTCCTCAGTCTCATTTTTTTGGTTAATGACTAACGACTATTCCGATTTTTTGCCTCAACTGCGTGCCTCAACAGAGCAATTATTGAAAAGATTAGACTGCTTCGATCAAGCGCAGGTATTAGCGATCGGAGATTTGACCTTGGACGAGTTTCTTACCGGACAAGTAGAGCGAATTTCCCGCGAAGCACCTGTGTTGATTTTGCGCTACGAAAATACTCGGCAACTACCCGGAGGTGGCGCAAATGCTGTCTACAATTTAGCCAAACTGGGAGGCAAAGTAAAAGTTGCTGGTTTGGTGGGAAAAGACGACCAGGGAAAGGCTTTGTGCGGTATTTTTGAGGCGGCGGGAATTGATACGGCTGGGATTTTAATCGATTCGCAGCGTCCAACTGTTACCAAAACTCGAATTTCCGGGCACGCGCGGCAGTCGGTGACTCAGCAAATTGTCCGAGTCGATCGCAAATCGGACGAGTTGCCGGATTTAGATTTGCAGTTGCAACTGGCAGACTACATCCGGCAGCAAATACCGACAGTAGATGCAGTGGTTTGTTCCGACTACGGCGACGGAGTTTTGACTCGTTTGGCGATCGAATCGGCAGTGGTTCCCGGCAAAACAATTGTCGATGCTCAAACCAATTTGCAGCGATATTCTGGAGCAATGTTATTTACTCCGAACTTGCCCGAAGCCGAGCAAGCCGTCGGATATGCTATCAAAAACCCTCAAACTTTAATGCAAGCAGGACGAGATTTATTGAACTTAACTCAAGCTCAAAAAATCCTGATTACTCGCGGCGAAGAAGGGATGACTTTGTTTGAAAGGGTGAACGGCGAAGAAATCAAAAATTCACCTTCTCCAACATCCATTTGTGAAAAGGGGGAATTTGCCATTCAAAGTTGGGACATTCCCCCTTTTAACAAGACTGATGTATTCGACGTAACCGGTGCTGGAGATACAGTCGTAGCAGCAATGACTTTAGCTTTGTGCGTCGGTGCATCTGGTTGGGAAGCGGCAGTTTTGGGCAATTTGGCGGCTAGTATTGTCGTGCGTCAATTCGGTACAGCAACGACGACAGCAGACGAAATGAAAGAAGCTTTGAAAACGATGATTGATCACTAATCAGTTGTAATTGGTGATTGATTATTACTTGTTCCCATGCAGATCCTGGGAACAAGTAATAATTCCCAATTCCCAATAACTACTTACTCTTTTTCAAAATTTGTCCCTTGTCATCAATTGTCAAACCGCTATTGGGAAAATCGCTCTTTGTCAAACGGTCAATCAACCCCACAGTCCTAAAATTGTTATCAACAGCCGGAACACCTCGCCCGTCAAGTTGGATGGGGATAATCTTACCAGAAACAAAATCCCCTTGCGGAGTCATTTTCACATCCAAAATTAGAGATTTACCGAGTGCTCCTGCTGTGGACAAAGTGCGATAACCCAAAAAATTTCCCAGGGAATAAGCAATCAATTTCCCTTTATAAAGTTCCATCGCTCGGGGAACGTGCGGGCCATGTCCCAAAATCAAATCTGCTCCCGCATCAATCATCGTCCGCGAAAACAACACCATATTTCCCCGGTTTTCTCCGTAAAAAAACTCAGTTTTATTTCTCACATTCTGAGCACCCGTTCCTTCAGCTCCAGCATGAACTGATATCACTACAATATCAGCCTTTTCCTTAGCTTTTTTGACAACTTCTGATCCTGCTTTCAGTTCCAGCAAAGAATTGTGAACTTCGCCGTAGTTGCTGAAACCGATAAATGCAAAATTCACCCCCTTGACATTTTGATAAACAATTTGATCTCTTTTGCCAACAGCCTTCATGCCATTGCTGTCGATGTTTTTAATCGTGTCATTAAATCCTTGCTCGTTAAAATCGTAAGAGTGATTGTTGGCAATACTCAAAATATCAAAACCAACATCTTTGAAAATTTTCGCATAACTCGGAGGCGTCCGAAAGGCAAACAGCATTCGTCCGCCGCCTGCTTTGGAACTGTAAGGATAATCGGTCATCGTGCTTTCAAAATTGCCAAATAGAATATCAGCTCCTTTGAGGTACGGTTTTACCGACTCTAATAACATCTCTTTTTTTGCCGGCAGTTTGTTGTAGGGATAATTTGTGCCGGGGATCATGTCGCCAACTGCTTTGATGCTGACAGTGGCGGGCACAGTGGCAGGTTTTTTGGCAGCCGGGGAGGGCGATTTTGGAGCGGGAAGGGGTTTGGCTGCGGGTGCAGGCGCGGGTGTCGAGCTCACTTCTTGTACCGCAGGCTTTGACGTGAGAGGGTTATTAGTAGCGGTGGTTGGGGATTTGTAAAATTGAGAAGCCAGAACAAAGCCGGATATCGGCACGAGAATTAGACTCAGAGCACCGACTGACAGCCCAGATTTTTTAGTTTTAGTGCGGGCTAACTCTGGCTGGGGTGATTGCTTTTGCTGCCTTTGGTTTGGGGGTTTTGGAGTGGGGGTTTTAGGGGGTTGGAGCGGAGATTGTTCTGGTGTTTGAGGGGGCGCAGTTGTGACATTTTGAGGTTTTTCTAGCTTGGGCAAAGTCACAGGAATGGGAGAAGCGGGTAGACTCGCGGCTACTGCTGCACTCGCGGCTACTGCTGCATTCACGGCAACTAATGCACTCACGGGTTCGGAAGTCAAGCGTTTTTTTAATTCTACCGTCTGAGTCCAAGCGGGCAATTGCTGACCGCCCTGCCGCCCGTAAACTGTCACTGAGTAAAGGTTATTTGGTTGCAGCCGCTGCAACCCTTTGACGGCGACTCGGAGACAGGCTTCTTCTGCAGGTAAATGTTCTGCTTCCAGCAGCAGGTGCAGGGTGTCATTTTCGCGGCTGGCTTTAGCCGTGACGCCGAAGCTTTGGAGTGCTTGGCCGATCAGAAATGCGATCGCCCTGGCATCGCCTTCTTTTGCTAAATTTAAAATATCTTGTTGGCTCACAAACGCCTCTACTCTCACACTAGAAATTTAGCTCGATCTTATATCAAATTTGGTGGCACAGCATTAAATACCCATAGATTTAACTTAAGTAAGTATGTACAAATAAACAGAACGTGGGGAGAGGGCGCGTGCGTGAAAGGGTATACTCGCTCTCACTATAGCTTCTAACTAAATCCGACCCTTCTTTTACAAGATAGTATGATTTTTGGCCCTTGCTTGCTGAATACAATATTTCCTAACGGTTATCTTAGGCGATCGCCCAAACACTTCTATCCGCCATAATTCCCCCCCTTGAAATTAACATTGGTCAAATCAGCGCTCTCTTTCTTACAGCATTTTTGGTAAAAAAACCCGGTTTCTTCGATCGAGAGTGCGTCCTCGAATGTACTGAAAATATTGGGTTTAGCAGCCAAGAATCCGCTCAAAAATGCGGTTTCTCGTTTCCAGTGCCAATCCCCCTGTCCCACTTGGGCCCAAATTAAGACAAAAACGATCGACCGCCAGGCTCAGAAGCTTGTTAAACTCTTGGTCATGCCACGCTATTAGTGAGAAATCGACGGCGAGCCACAATCGTCTGCTAGCGCCCCCGCAGTGCTGCGCTGCGGGGCCTGCACCGCACGCTGCACGTAGGTGAGATTAGCTGCAATCAACTTTCGGGATGCCGCTGCTAAAGTCGCGGCCGCCGATGTAGTTGTTCGTTTTAAACTAATTAAACTAATTATTTAAAGGAGTTGCACGTCAATGACACAATTGTGCTTATGAGAGCTGGCTCGGTGCCCTCTCAACCAGGGTTTTTCGTTAGTCTGGTGCTATTAGTGAGTTAGTTAAGCCCATAGCAGCTAGGATCGAGCTAACTCAAGGTTAAACTAAAGCTCGTCATGCGGCGTTGCCTCTCAAAACCCGGATTGAGTCTTATGGCGCATTACCGCTCCTCTGTATGTTTGTTCACCTGCATTGCCTGTCTGGGCGCTGCGTTCAGTCCAAGTGCCGACGGAGGGCACCAGGTACTCAATGCCTCCTACCGGGCTGTTTCCCAAGAAATTGCTCAGGCAAACTCTCCCCCGGACGATCGCCAGGATTCCAAGCCTCCAAAACCGTCTCCAGCGCCCGATAAAAACAAATCTCAGCCGTCCAAAACGTCCAAATCTAATTCTAAGATCCCGAAATCGGTATCCAATTTGATCGTCATTTTGTCTCGTCAGCGGGGGTTCTTAATGTTGGGTTTGGCAGCAGTTGTCGTCACGGCAGCGGCAGTATTTATCATGATCAAATTAGTTAGCAGTGACGAGTCAAATTATTCTAAGCGAAGACGAGGAAGATTTGATCGCCACAACCAAAGAAACTCTCAATTTACTAATCCAGATTCTCCTACAAACTCGCACGAAAGTAGACCGAAAGAGACTTCTTCGGGGCGACAGTCGCTGTCAGCCTTGCCCTACCCTTTTGATTTGCCAAAAGGCCACAGTATCGAGAGCAGCGATCGATCTTTTATCCTGGAATCCGGGGAATCAGAATCCGACGATGCAGTAGTCGAGGGCGATCGAATTAATTCCGACACCTCGCCCTTAGAAACTCACAGCAACGGATACAGCAACACAGGTTTCAACATTCCCGAAACAACTAATCAAACCGATTCCCTAGCGAAGAAGAAAGGTATTTCCCTTCCCGAAACGGATGGTAGACCTAAAGTTGATATTATTGAAGCACTGATTGAAGATTTGCAGCAGCTAAATCCGGCAAAGAGAGGCAAAGCAATTTGGGAACTAGGCCAGCGGGGAGATTCCAGAGCAGTTGAGCCGTTGCTCGATTTGCTACCAAATTCCGACTCCAAGCAGTACAGTTTAATTTTGGCAAGTCTCTCGGAAATTGGCATTCGCACGCTCAAACCCATGAATAATGCGTGGTCAATTTCGCTGCAAAATGAAAATCCCGAAGTGCGTAAAAATGCAATTCGCGACTTGACGCGGATTTACGAATTGGTGAATCAAATCAGTTACTTGTTGCACCGTGCGACGGACGATCCAGATCCAGAAGTTCAGGAAACTGCTCGCTGGGCAATCAATCAGTTGAACCGCCTCCGTCCGCGTTCTGGGATGGATTAATAAATGTCGCAATTTTCAAATAATTTGAACTTGAGATTTGAAAGGGGAAATTAATAATTTAGATTATGTTAAAATTAGTGAATGCTGATTAATGACTAATGACTAATGACTAATAACACTTTAAAACTATTGTTCCTGTCAACTTCGGTCGGTCAACTAGGTTCGGGGTTGGGTGGCGGTGTCGAACTTACAGTCCTTAACATTGCTAAAGAATTGCAGAATCGCGGCCATAAAATAGCAGTTGTAGCGCCGATAGGTTCAGTGTTAAAATCAATTCCAGTAATCGAAATAACGGGGGATTTGCAAGTAACCGCCCAAACACAAGATTACAATGATCCTATTGTGATGCCCGCCGATTCTGTGCTGGCGAATATGTGGGAATATGCTCGCCAAGTTCAGGATGAATGGGATGTCATTGTTAATTTTGCCTACGATTGGCTGCCGTTTTATTTGACACCATTTTTTAGGACTCCGATCGCACATTTGATCAGCATGGGCTCCCTTTCCGCAGCCCTCGATCGCATCGCCGGACAAACCGCCGTTCAGTTTCCTGGTACGATCGGAGTTCACACCGCTTCTCAAGCCAAAACATTCGCCTTTGCTGATGAATGTCAGTTGTTGGGAAATGGCATAGATTTATCCCTGTACCAATTTTGCGACCAACCGCAGTCTAAATTAGCTTGGCTAGGCCGCATCGCCCCGGAGAAAGGCTTAGAAGATGCAGTAGCAGCAGCGAAAATTACAGGCATTCCCCTGAAAATTATGGGCAAAATGCAAGATGAGGATTATTGGCAAAAAATTTGTGCAGATTACCCGGATGCTCCGGTAGAATATTTAGGGTTTCTGACCACAACTCAAATGCAAGAACAAGTCCGAGAGTGTCAAGCATTGTTGATGACACCACGTTGGGTGGAAGCTTTCGGAAATGTCGCGATCGAGGCTTTAGCGTGCGGTGTGCCTGTGATTGCTTACGAGCGCGGGGGGCCAGCGGAAATTGTGAGAGACGGACTGACGGGCTTTTTAGTGGCTCCTGATAGCGTAAATGGCTTGGTAGGTGCGATCGCCCGCTTAGACCAAATTGACCGCAGCGCTTGCCGGCGACAAGTAGAGGTAGAATACTCTTTGGAAGCTTTGGGCGATCGTTTTGAACACTGGTTCCAATCTATCACTCGTAGTAGGGGGCGTCAGTAATAATACTGGCACATTTTTAGAAATATCCGCTGACTGACGCACCTTACAACTTTATTGAACAGCAATTCAAATATCTTCTAAAAGTGAGTTAAATAAACTCTTAATCGACCACAAAAAAGAAAACCGAAAAAAACTATGGCAACCGAACGTTTAGTGCTTTTATCCAGTAGAGAAATCGAAAAAATGCGCCAAGCCGGCCGTTTAGCGGCCGAACTTCTGCTACATCTCGAACCAATGGTTAAACCGGGAGTAAGCACTCTAGAAATTAACGATGAAGCCGAACGCTGGACTTTGGCACACGGAGCAAAGAGCGCTCCCCTAGGCTATAAAGGATTTCCCAAATCTCTGTGTGCTAGCGTCAATGAAGTAGTCTGTCACGGCATCCCCAATGCGAAACAAATTCTTAAAGAAGGGGACATTATTAATATTGATGTAACGCCTTTAGTTGATGGTTATCATGGGGATGCTTCCAAGACTTTTTTTGTGGGAAAACCTTCACCTGTAGCGAAAAAGTTAGTTGAAGTAACCGAGGAATGTTTAAGAAGAGGAATTGCCGAAGTCAAACCGGGTGCTCGTACCGGTGACATCGGTGCAGCGATTCAAGAATATGCTGAAGCACAGGGTTTTTCGGTAGTGCGAAATTTTGCGGGACACGGCGTTCACCGCGTTTTTCACACCGAACCGGAAATTTTGCACTACGGTAAGCGGGGCACGGGGAAGAAGCTCAGACAAGGCATGGTTTTTACGATCGAGCCAATGATTAATGAGGGCACTTGGGAAGTGGAAATTCTCGCCGATGGTTGGACTGCTATCACGCAAGATGGAAAGCTTTCGGCTCAATTCGAGCACACTCTGGCTGTGACTGATTCTGGGGTAGAAATTCTGACTTTACCTTAATTGTTGACGGTTGACAGTTGACCGTTGACGGTTGACGGTTAACCGTCAATGGTTTGCCCTCAACTATCGCTCGCAATCTTTTGACTCAAGAACAAATCGATCGAGTGCATCCTTTATTAAATGAACTTTCACCACAACTTAATGCCTATCTTAACTCACTAAAACAAAAAGCCAAAGGTTAACAATCAACAGCAAACAGTCAACAGTCAACAGTCAACAGTCAACAATCAACCTACTAATGACTAACATAAAATTTCTGCAACCAGGAGATTTGCTCAAAGTAATTGCCCCTAGTGGCACTTTGCGAGAATCAACCAACTTTGAAAAGGGTGTAGAAATTTGGAAATCCCGCGGCTATCGAATTGAATTAACACCGGGTTTTGACGATCGCTGGGGCTATTTGGCAGGTTCCGACGAAAACCGCGTCCGACAGTTGGCAGATGCCCTCAATGACCCGGATTGTCGCGGTATTCTCTGTGTTCGAGGCGGTTTCGGCAGCACTCGACTTTTGGAAAAAGGAAATGTGGGAAAGGCGGAAAAGTCCCAGTTTCCAACTCCCGATTCCCATTCGCCGAAATGGTTAATCGGCTTTTCAGATATTACTGCTTTGCTGTGGAATCAGGCTAAATTGGGTGTTTGGGGTGTTCACGGGCCGATGCTGACAACTTTGGCTGCGGAACCGGATTGGTCTGTCGATCGACTTTTTGACTGCATAGAAGGTCGTCCCTTACAATCTTTGCAAGGTAAAGGATGGGGCAGCGGACAAGCCACCGGGCCTCTATTTCCGGCGAATCTGACGGTTGCTTCTCATTTGCTCGGAACCCCGTATCAACCGGATTTGACCGGGGTTATTCTCGCATTTGAGGATGTTTCTGAGGCTCCTTACAGGGTCGATCGAATGCTGACTTTGTGGCGGATGGCAGGGGCTTTCGCAGGCGTGCGGGGCATTGCTTTGGGGCGTTTCAGCCGCTGCGAGATTGACCCGAGTATTCCCAGTTTTAGCATTGAAGAAGTTTTGCGCGATCGGCTGGGGGACTTGAATATTCCCATTGTCTCGGATTTGCCCTTCGGGCACGAGGGAGTTAACGCTGCTTTACCTATGGGAATTATGGCGAGTCTCGACGCTGATTCGGGATTGCTGATTTGCGGCGATCGATCGCAACTTTAAATTAGGGATCAACGTCTATAACTTTAACATGAGATTTTGCACCCGCTCAATAGTCCCGTTAGGTGAGGTTGACACGGTTGGCAGAAATTACATTTAAAATGGATTGTGTATGCAAATGTCGGCGCAAAGAAAGCAAAAAGATTTTAAATTTTTCCAGAGGTTGATATGAGAACACACAACTTGTTAAACAGTATTGCTGCCGCTGTGCTAGTTACCGGACTGGCACTTACGGGGATTTCCTCAAGTGCTATTGGCCAACAGATACGGAATAACGATCGCGTTGCCGGAGTAATTCGCCGCACTTCCCCCATCTACCGTTTTCGGAATATGTGGGTTCCGGGTTCTCCGACGGAAGAATTGCGTGGTCAAGAATACACATTCAGCGCTCGCGAAGGCGACAACATTGAAGTGTTTTTAGATACAGATAGAAGTAGCGGTTTTACTCCCGTCATGGTGCTGTTTTACGGGAACAACAAACAAGTCGCTTTTACGCAAGACCGTTCTTTTAATTATCAAATTCCCCGTAGTGGCGATTACAAGCTTTTAGTATTAGCAAAAGATGCTGCCAGAGGCGGTAGCTATACCCTGGAAGTTGCGGGAATTGATGGGGGCGACAGACGATCTCGCAATTCGCGGGACGATTGGTACACCGGGCGAGATAACGATCGATATGACGGTCAATATGACAGAGCACAGATTCTGCAAGATGATTTTGGCTTGCGGTCTGTTGATTGTCGCGAGAGACGTTCTATGGTGAGAGTCAGGTTTGACGATAATAATCAAGACTCGACTTACTGCGCTGTGCCGACTAGAAACTTTCCGGCGGGAGATTATTACTACAATTCGCGGACTAGAGATTTAGATTCGGCGAGGCTGGATGATAATAGGAGGTTCGATGAGCGCCGCGATCAATGTCGCGTATCCGTGGGCGGAGTGTGCGTGACGAGGTAAGGAGGTCAAACTCTAGCGCGGGATCAGAAACCGGGTTTCTTCGTAGAAACCCGGTTTCTTTGCGTAAGCTGTTGCGGCATTTAAAATGTCTGTCAAAAAAAATCAAAGTCTTGTGGGGAGTAGGGGTTTGGCGGCCCGCCCGCCCTGAATATACAATTTAAATGCGTGACAGCTTATCGACGCACTCCGACTCCTCGAAACCGGGTTTTTTACGCTCATCTGTGGGCTGCAACGCGTCTTTCGGAAAAAACCTGGTTTATGACTACCCGTGCGTTCAGTATTATTGGTTAATTAATAATATTAATGATGTGGCAAAATGTATGAGCGTTAAAGAACTTGAAACAGCAATTATGAACTTGTCAGTTAAGGAACTATCCGAACTCACTGCTTGGCTGATAGAGTATCGCCAACAGGTTTGGGATAGGCAAATTGAAGACGATTTGGAGGATGGGCGGTTAGATGCGCTACTTGATGAAGTCGATGCAGAGTATGAAGCGGGATTGGCTAAAGTGTTATGAAGCATCTGACTCTACCGCGTTCTTGGCACTGCTATCACCAGCTACCTAAAGAAATACAAGCCTTAGCCGATAAAAATTACGAATTACTCAAAGGCGACCCGTATCACCCTTCGCTGCATTTTAAAAAAGTTGGCAGGCTAAAGCAATTGCAATCGGTGCGAGTAGGCGATAGTTACAGAGCTTTGGGAGTTGAGAAACCTGAAGGTATTGTCGGGTTTTGGATAGGGACTCATGGGGATTACGATGCAATATTAGCTCAGAAATAAAGCCGCCGATCGAGTGTGATAATAGACGTTTAATTAGTCTCCCCGGCGAGTAGAGAGGTAAAGTAAATAAAATGTGCGGTTTGCACGTAGCGTTTCCATTCAATTAGTTTGCCCTGCGAGTGAGGAGACTTCCATTATAAACCCCCTACAGTGGAAGGATTTTAGATGTCATTTGCCAGCCTCGCAACCAACCAAATCCCGATCGCCCAAAATCGAACTCAGCCACTCCCCTCATCTCCCTCCCCGCTGACAGATGAATTTTTTGTCAAAAAGGACGATCGCACAGTGGTAAGCTACCAAAGGCATTGAAATATCTAAGGTAGAGAAAAGTTAAAATGTCGGCATTAAATGAAGTTCCCTTGTTGTTGCGGGCAGCCCGCGGCGAAACCCTAGACCGCCCGCCCGTGTGGATGATGCGCCAAGCCGGCCGCTACATGAAGGCTTATCGAGATTTGCGAGAAAAGTATCCCTCGTTTCGCGAACGTTCCGAAATTCCCGAAGTTGCGATCGAAGTTTCCCTTCAGCCGTGGCGCGCGTTTCAACCCGACGGCGTAATTCTGTTTTCCGATATTGTCACCCCCATGCCGGGTTTGGGCATCGACATGGACATCGCCGAAGGCAAAGGCCCGATTATCCACGCACCCATCCGCACTCAGCAGCAAATCGACAACCTGCAACCGCTGAACCCGGAAGAAAGCTTGCCGTTTATCAAAACAATCCTGAAATCCCTGCGCGAGGAAGTCGGCAACAAATCCACCGTGCTCGGTTTTGTGGGCGCGCCGTGGACGCTGGCGGCCTATGCGGTTGAGGGCAAAGGTTCTAAGGATTATGCCATCATCAAAAACATGGCATTTTCCGATCCAACTTTACTGCATCAGTTGCTGTCAAAATTCGCCGATGCGATCGCCGTTTACATGCGCTATCAAATCGACTGCGGCGCGCAAGTCGTGCAAATGTTCGACTCCTGGGCCGGCCAACTCTCCCCGCAGGACTACGACACCTTCGCTTTACCTTACCAGAAACAAGTATTCGAGCAAGTCAAAAAAACCCATCCCGACACACCGCTAATTCTCTTAGTCACTGGAAGTGCCGGCCTCCTCGAACGCATGACAAAATCCGGCGCTGATATTATCAGCGTCGATTGGACAGTTGATATGGCCGACGCGCGCAAGCGTTTGGGCCCAAACATGAACGTTCAGGGAAATCTCGATCCCGGCGTGTTGTTTGGTTCTCAAGCGTTTATTCGCGATCGAATTCTTGATACAATTCGCAAAGCCGGCCATCGCGGACACATCCTCAACTTGGGACACGGCGTGTTACCCGGAACTCCCGAAGATAACGTGCGTTTCTTCTTTGAAACCGCAAAACAAGCCGACAAATTGCTTGCAGTTGCTGCTTGATTTGATTTCGATTGTAGAATCCCATCGCATCCGGTTAATTGCACCTGATATTTGTAGGGAGACGGCAATGCCCATTGGTGTCAACTTAACGTAAAACCGACCGTCTCTTTTGTTTGTATCAAAGTCTAGATCCCCCCTAGCCCCCCTTAATAAGGGGGGGACAGGAAGGACTCAAAGTCAACCCCTACTCCCCTTAAGAAGGGGGATTTAGGGGGATCAGGACTCGAATAAAAGCGATATTCCTCATGGACTTTAGGCTTAAGTTGACACTAATAGGCAATGCCCTATCCCTACCGTTGAAAAAGCGTCGAATCCTTCCCTCTTCTCCTGCGGCAAAATGAACTCCAAAAAAATTTTTGTGACGGGTGCAAGTGGCTGTATCGGTCACTACATGGCCGAAACTTTGATTCAAGAGACAAACCACGAACTTTACTTATTAGTTCGCAACCCCGAAAAATTAAAATTTGATTGGAAAGCCCGCCCTGGCATCCATATATTACAAGGCGATATGCGAGATATCGATCGACACGCCGAACTTCTGCAAACAATTAATGTCGCAATTTTAGCTGCCACTGCTTGGGGAGGAACTCAAGAAGTGTTTGACGTTAACGTAACCAAAACTCTGCGCCTAATTCAACTACTTTCCCCACAGACTTGCCAACAAGTAATTTATTTTTCAACGGCCAGTATTCTCGGTAGAGACAACAATTTGCTCAAAGAAGCCGGGGAACTGGGGACGGATTATATTAGCTC
The DNA here is from genome assembly GCF_036702115.1 of Microcoleus sp. LAD1_D5. Taxonomy (NCBI): domain Bacteria; kingdom Bacillati; phylum Cyanobacteriota; class Cyanophyceae; order Oscillatoriales; family Microcoleaceae; genus Microcoleus; species Microcoleus sp. LAD1_D5. The sequence goes on from NZ_JAUBSA010000010.1 coordinate 75,318, forward strand.
AAAATACAACTGCATGGTGCATTTGTCAGCTTTGACAAATGTGCCTCCAATTACCGCACTTTACCCGACATTAGTATTGGGAGGAGACGCAGAAAAACCAGTCTCTCACTTGTCATCTGGCCTGCCACTTGTCGCCAAATGGATTGGTTTGATTCGCTGGTTTAAGGCAGATGGCAGTTTTCACTTCATCCACGGCGCAGATATTGCTAAAGTAGTTAATTATTTAGTTGAACATCCGCCGGCTTCCGAGGAACCGCGACATTTTGTGCTAGGAAATCCGGCGATTACAGCTAACGAAGTGGTAGAACAAGCTTGCCAGTATTTGAATAAAAACATATTTTTTCGGATTACTCTGTCACCTTGGCTGGCGGATTTCTTTATTTGGCTGTTCCGAATTCAGGTGGCTGCTTGGGATAGATTTTGCATCAGCTACCGCCATTTTACCTATCAAAATCTTGTGAATCCCGAAAGCATAGGAATGCCGAGTTACTGCGGCACAGTTGCCGATATGTTAAGAACTAGCGGGATTCCCGGCAAAGATTCAAATTAGAAGGAAAAGGGAACAGGGAAGAGGGAATGTGTACCTTACGAGATATATATAGGGTGCGCCGAGGCGCATTTTACGAATAATGTAAGTTTTTCAAATTCTTTTTTGCCTTAGTCCCATGCTTTTTAAATGCGATTATCGTCAATTAAGGGTCAAATACGATAAGATATCAGCATTTGCAAACTTTAACAGGGAACTGCAAGCTAAAAATTGCGCTGACGATCTTTGTCTTAGGGGGTCTCACCCCTCGCCCGATATTCGATCGAGTGCAAGATCGTAATTTTAGCCTTAACATTAAGTCTTGAGAGTCGATCGAACTCTCAAACACGCCAGGCCGATCGCAAGTTGTTTACTGATGTGAGGTTTAACATATAATGCGAGTTCTTCTAGTTTACCCGCTGTTTCCGAAAACATTTTGGTCTTACGAGAAAATCCTAGAATTAGTCGATCGTAAAGTTCTGCTGCCACCGCTGGGTTTGGTAACAGTAGCCGCTATTTTACCCCAAGAATGGGAGTTTAAGTTAGTTGATCGCAACATCAGACAAATCACCGAAGCAGAATGGGAATGGGCAGAGCTCGTTATTCTCTCCGCCATGATTGTCCAAAAAGAAGATTTGCTAGACATAATTCGCGAAGCAAAACGGCGCGGTAAATCCGTAGCTTGCGGCGGCCCTTACCCGACTTCAGTACCCGAAGAACCTCAAGCAGCGGGCATAGATTACCTGATTCTCGACGAAGGCGAAATCACCTTGCCGATGTTCGTCGAAGCAATACAACGGGGCGAAAAAAGTGGAATTTATCGATCGGACGGCGTAAAACCAGATGTTACCACAACCCCAGTTCCCCGCTTCGATTTGCTGGAATTAGACGCCTACGACTCAATGTCAATTCAATTTTCCCGAGGCTGTCCTTTCCAGTGCGAATTCTGCGACATAATCGTCCTCTACGGGCGCAAACCCCGCACCAAAAACCCCCAACAATTGATCGCAGAATTAGACTATCTCTACAACTTGGGCTGGCGGCGCGGCGTGTTCATGGTAGACGACAACTTTATCGGCAACAAACGAAGTGTCAAACTGTTACTAAAAGACTTAAAAGTTTGGCAAGAGGAACACAAATTCCCGTTTACTTTCAACACCGAAGCATCCATCGATTTAGCCCAAGACCAAGAATTGATGGAGATGATGGTAGCTTGCAATTTCAATGCAGTGTTTCTGGGAATTGAAACTCCCGATGAAGAAAGCTTGCAAATGACCAAGAAATTCCAAAATACCCGCAATTCCCTGATAGAATCGGTAGAGTTGATTGCGAAAACTGGTTTGCGAGTAATGGCCGGATTTATCATTGGATTCGACGGCGAAAAACCCGGTGCCGGTCAGCGCATTGTAGACTTTGCCGAAGCTGCTGCAATTCCGAGTACAACCTTTGGAATGCTCCAAGCTTTGCCTCATACTGCATTGTCCCACAGACTCGCAAAAGAAGGGCGGTTGCGCGACAAATCGGGCAACCTCAACCAGACTACTTTGATGAACTTCATTCCCACGCGGCCGCTAGAAGATATCGCTAGGGAATATGTCCAAGCATTTTCTGATGTGTACGATGCTGAGAAATATTTAGACCGCACCTATCGCCACTTCTTGATGCTGGGTGCGCCTACAGCAAATATACCTGCAAGAGTTCCCAGTTGGATCGATTTGCGGGCGCTGCTAACTGTGGTTTGGCGGCAAGGAGTCAAGCGCAGCACTCGCTGGAAGTTCTGGCATCATTTGTTCAGCATTTTCAAGCGCAATCCTGCGGTTTGGGATCATTACTTAACTGTGTGTGCTCACAACGAGCATTTCCTCGAATACCGCCAGATTGTGAGGGATGAAATCGAAGCTCAATTGGCTGAGTTTTTGGCTAATGAGTCTCAAACTGTATATCAAGAACCTGTTTCTGTTGAGGAAAAGCAAGTGCAAGCGGTTTAGGGTTCGAGAATTCAACCGCAGATAAACGCAGGTAAACGCAGATGAATGTAAGATAGTCTGCGTTTATTTTATTTTTAATCTCGTTTCCAGGTTCTGGCTGGAAATGTCATATCCTGCGGCTCAGCAGCCTCTTGAGAGCAGGCGAGAGAGCCTTCCGACGGATTCCCCGTTTTTCACTGAAAAGGTGAAATACTACTATTGGCGGCAGCAGTTATTTCGGCAGATAGAGACGCGATCGCCCCCAAGTATGAAAATCTAATAATAAGCTCAAAAATATCAAAATATCGATCGCCCTCCACCCGCCATGTTAGGAACAAATCAACTCAGAACAGCCGCTCTCTTAGGACTCCTAAGCGGCCTTCTCGTTTTAGGAAGTTATTATTTAATCGGCAACGAGCAAGGACTTTACATCGGTTTAGCACTAGCCGCCTTCTCAAGTTTTAGCTCTTGGTACTATTCCGACACGGCAGCGTTAATGGCTTACCGCGCTCAGCCGATCGCCCGCAGTGAAGCACCAGAAATCTACGATATGGTAGCATCGCTGAGCGAAAAAGCGCAAATTCCGGTGCCGAAAATATTTCTAGTTCCTACTCAATCTCCGAACGCATTCGCCACAGGGAGAGACCCGGAACACGCGACAATAGCAGTTACTGAAGGCATCATCAAACTGCTTTCTCGCGAAGAATTAGAAGGCGTTTTAGCGCACGAACTGACGCACATCCGCAACCGCGACACCCTCACTCAAGCAGTTGCAGGAACAATTGCCGGTGCAATTACATTTATCGGGCGAATTCTGACTTTTGGAGCACTTTACGGCCCGGTAACGCGGGATAGCAGACAAGGCCCGAATCCGTTTGGTTTGCTATTTTTAATCATTTTAGCACCGCTATCAGCAACCGTAATTCAAATGGCGATTTCTCGGACGAGGGAATTTGCAGCAGACAGCGGTGCGGTGGAAATTACCAATAACCCGATCGGCTTAGCAAACGCGCTGCAAAAATTGGAGAAAATGGGTCATGAAATTCCCATGCACGGCAATCCTGCGATGTCGCCGCTGCTCATTGTGAATCCTTTTTCGACTAAAGGTTTGCAGTCACTTTTCCGCACTCACCCACCGACAGAGGAGCGGATTCAGCGCCTTTTGGAAATCGCGCAGCAGCAGCAAGGTACTCCAGTTATGGCTTACATAAACGGAGTTTGAGCGATCGACAATGCAGCAACAATATGGAGAAACCCGGTGTTTTGAAGCAACCGGGTTTCTGTATGTTTATAATGGTAACTGTATGGAGCGACTAATTCGATAGGTAGGGGCGATCGCTATTTCTGCAAACATCGCACAGTTTGGTATTTACTGTGAGGGGTGATGCCTCCATTGAAAGGATTTACCCCACGCTCAGCAATTCATCAAGCTTGTTCTTTAAGTCCGGTGATGCTAGTAGTGGTCTATAAACTTCACCTTCATAGGGCTTCCAAACATATCCAAGGCTGAACGATCGAAAAACCGAAGATGCTCCCGTTGCTTGCCAAACAGCTTCAGCTAAAACCAATCCAGGAAAAACCAAGGCAGGCTCTTTAATCAATTCGCTGTAGGTTCTAAACTCATCTACTTCCATACCAACTAAAGCATACCGAAACGGTGGAGAAAACCGCAAACTCTGATACAGAAGTATACCTATTTCCGTCATTAAATAAGCACTTTCTGGAGTGTCAATCCCAATCTCACTGAGGCCACTTGGACAAACACGACACCACCAATTTTCTTCTATATCCTGAAAACTTTCTGCCCGACATTGGGAATGTCTACCGTTTGAGATTACCCAGGAAATTTCATTGAAATATTGAGCAAATTGCTGTGCTTCAGATTGCTTTGTGCCACATTCAGCCGATAAGCTAAACACCCATGCCATTGCTGTTCTCCCGTTGACTAAATTAAACTATCAAACTTTCTCCCATTCGTTCTGTGTCTGGGCCAGGGCTGCTTCATATTTCTCTAAAAGCATTGTAGCGCTTGGCAAAATACTGACATGAGTTGGACTATCTTGCACAGCTTCAATATCTCCGACGATCTTGCTGTCGTCAATCTGCCAAAGAGGATCTTTTCCTGTTCCGCCAAATTTTGGGGGTTTGCGGAATTGTTGTAAGCCTTCGATAGAGAGGGATACAGACATTCCTTTTGTGTTTGTAATGGCTACAGTGACAGACTCCTGTGAAGACTTGCGCCCTGTTTCTGGTAGTAAATAACCTTGTTCATCCAACCAGTCTTTGGGTACTTGCTAAACATCAATGTCAATACTGGGTCTGACTCCCAGTAGCCTCGCGCTGCGTCCCATTTTGGGTTTACCGTTTTCTTCTGCCATGCCTCGATAATAGAGTCTTGCCATTAGCCTTTTATCAGCCCAACTCGATCGCCCAACCAATCATAATGTAATTTCTGTATTGGTTGGATGCGATCGCTCTTTGTTGTTGCAGCTAATTCGTGAGATGTCACTGCTCATTTATTTTGATTTGAGTATCAGGGAGAGCGCCCTGTGATTGCTCTCCCTTAATACAATTACTTGCGATCGCACAAACGCGGGTTTGTCCGTTTGCCGTTGTCTGTTTCAGTCGGCTCATCCTGGAGTGCGATCGCAAAACGCAGATGATTTGGAATCATCTGCGTTCATCTGCGGTTTAATTAAACCCTATTAAACTCAAGCCGCAACCTTATCTAAAGGCCGCACTTGACCGAGGAATTCGCGAAGTGCATCACCTTCCACCACCTCAGTTTCCAACAGTTTCTGCGTAATTGTTTCCAACAATTCCCGATTTGCTTTCAGAATATCCAAAGCTTGCTGATGTGCAGTTTCGACAATTTCCTTCACTTCTTGGTCGATCGCCTCAGCAGTCTGAGCACTTACAGCGCGGCGGGCATTTCCCATACCATCGTTGAGGAACATTGCTTGTTGACCTCGATCGTAAGCTAGAGGCCCCAAAACCTTACTCATCCCGTAAGTTGTCACCATCCGTTCAGCTAAATCAGTCGCCCTTTGCAAGTCATTTGAAGCACCAGTAGTAATGCTACCAAAAACGACTTCCTCAGCCGATCGCCCTCCAAGCAGTGTAGCAATTTGACCGCGCAACTCCGATTCATCTAACAAGAAACGGTCTTCTGTCGGTACTTGCAACGTGTAACCCAATGCTGCCATACCGCGCGGGACGATCGAGATTTTCGCAACTTCGCCGCCGCCGGTCAGTGCGGCACCAACCATCGCGTGTCCGACTTCGTGGTAAGCCACAATCTTTTTCTCTTTTTCATTGAGCACCCGGCTTTTCTTTTCCAAGCCGGCCACAACGCGCTCAAACGCCTCAAAAAAGTCTTCCTGCGCTACAGTTAGTCGTTTGTTGCGGGCCGCCAACAAAGCAGCTTCATTGACCAAATTTGCCAAATCTGCGCCCGAAAAACCAGGGGTGCGAGTGGCAACTGCCTTCAAGTCAATATCCGGGCCCAACTTCACTTTTTGAGAGTGAATGTTCAAAATTTCTTCGCGGCCAGATAAATCGGGGCGATCGACCAAAACTTGGCGATCGAAACGACCAGGACGCAACAAAGCAGCATCCAAACTTTCTGGGCGGTTAGTTGCAGCCAACACAATTACCGTAGTATTGCCCGCAGCAAAACCATCCATTTCAGTTAACAATTGATTGAGAGTTTGTTCGCGTTCGTCATTCCCACCGAAGCTAGCGTTACTGCTACGAGATTTGCCGATCGCATCCAATTCATCAATGAAAATAATACAAGGAGCCTGTTTCTTAGCCTGCTCGAATAAATCTCTCACTCTTGCAGAACCAACACCTACAAAAAGTTCAACAAACTCCGAACCCGAGATGCTAAAAAACGGCACGCCAGCTTCACCAGCTACTGCTTTTGCTAACAGAGTTTTGCCAGTTCCCGGAGGCCCAACTAACAGCACGCCTTTCGGAATTCTCGCACCGATTGCCGTAAATCTGTCGGGAGTTTTCAGGAATTCCACAACTTCGACTAATTCAGTTTTAGCCTCTTCAACTCCGGCCACATCAGCAAAAGTAATTTTCGCCGATTCGCCTTCTACATAGACCTTAGCTTTGCTTTTGCCGATCGAAAGTGCACCCTGTGGCCCGCCACCGCCCCGGTTCATAAAAAATTGAAAAATCGCCACAAAAATCAGCGGCGGCACCACCCAGCTTAAAACACTGCCAATCCAGCCATTTTTGGAAGGAGGAGTTGCCGCAAATTCAACGCCTTTTTCTTGTAAAAGTTTAGGCAGTTCTAGGTCAAAAATCGGTGTCGTTGACAGCACTTGACCGGGTTGGTCGCCTTCGCCTTTTAGTTGGTAGCGAATTTCACTTTGGCCTACCGAAGCTCGCGCTACATCTTGTTCTTGAACCTGATGAACGAACAAGCTGTAAGGCACTTGCGGAATTTGTGGCCCGAACAAATTTGGCAAAAAGATATTTGCCAGTATAAACAGACTTGAGAGCAATAACAAGATATTGCTAATTTGTCGAAAACGAGGTGGTTGGGGCTGGTCTTTAATTGCCATTGATAACTATCATCCTTTAACTTTAACCAGTTTAATTCATCTATTTTCTCATCAACTACGCACACACTGTTAAGCGGATTTCCTCACTCGATCGGTCGGTTAACCCAGCAGCAAGAATGTGCTACTATTAACAATGTTTTTTTTAACTAACCGCTGCGATGTGCCTTAGTAGGGTGCGCCTTCCACACCGAATATTTATGCAGATTCTGGGTTTAGCTGAATCATTTCCCAAGTGGTATAAGTGCCGATCGCACCCCAAATCACGTAAGGCAAAAGTAACAAACCCGCGGTTTGAGAAATCGGCAAAACAGCCAATGTCAACACAGCTCCCACAATCTCGCCAGCCCCTCCCAACATTGTCCCTACTTTGAGACTTTTGGCTCTGAGAGTAGTGGGAATATAAGCAACTGTTACAACTTCTAAAAGCAAGTACAAAGCCATCAGCAGCCAAGTTTTAATGCTCCCTGGCTCATGTTCCCACACGAAAGTAGCGCTGCCGGCCCCGCAAGCAAAAATCACCGTCCAAATTAACGGAATAGCAGGCTCAAAAAACATCCAATCCGGTCTTTCAAGTTTGACTGCCCAGTTAATATCGCGCAGTTTAAAAAACAGAGTACCGAACGCGACTAAGAAAGTCACGCCGCCGATAATCATCCAAGATTCAATCATGGTTTTCAACTTTCCAATTGCTCGATCGCTCATTAAGTCGATCGTGCCAAATTACCATCCAACTTATATCGGCCTTTAGCATGAAGTTTTGTGAAGCTCGATGTAATTCTTGCTAGGGAGACAACACATTCTTAGCAAACTCATCGCGTCCAGACACCAAATTAGCTGGAACGCCGTTAGGGAAATTTTGCGCGATTAAAGCTTGCAACTTTTCAACTCGGTTTTCAGGGTTTGGGTGAGAACTCAAAAACTCCGGCGGCGCTTCGCCCTTCCTAGCGGCACCGAGAATTTGCATCACCTCAACAATAGCTCTAGGATCGTAACCCGCTTCCGTCATAAACCGAAAACCGAGCTGATCGCTCTCAAGTTCATCCGATCTACCGTACCGCAAACCGACAACTTGATTGACAGCTTGAGCAATTAATGCTGCCTGCTGCCCGCCCCCGCGATCGTCGCTAGTAGCCACCCCAACCGCCGTTACCAAAGACCTGCCGAACTGCTGTTTTGCCAAGTGTTCTGCACCGTGGCGCCCCACAACGTGACCGGCTTCGTGTCCGAGTATAGCGGCCAACTGAGCCTCCGAATTCAGCCGCCGCAGCAGCCCCGCAGTAATGAAAACTTGTCCCCCCGGTAAAGCAAAAGCATTGACAGTTTGGGCGTCTCGCAGCAGGTGGAATTCAAACGGATAACCCGCTTGTTTCGCCACCGAACCGTTGACAACTCGTTCGCCGACTCGATCGAGATACTGCTGAATACTCTGGCTGGGATAAAGCCCCCCGTGCTTGGCGGCCATTTGATCTCGCGCCTGCAATCCCAAAACTATCTCTTGGCGGGGAGAAAGCTGCACCCGCTGTCTCTCTCCAGTTACCGGATTTTCTACGTCGTTTGTAAAATAGGTGATTGCCCCAAAAAATGCCATTAATAGCCCGATCGCGGCCCGGAATAAAAACTTGGTCACAGGCTTTTACCTAAAAAGTTTCGCGCTTAGAATACTAGGGTGACAGCTCTCTCCACATCTGTCTGAAGTATCAAAAATGGAAACTTGTTAGACATTTTTTTTGATGATTTGCGAACAAGGCTTTTTTTAACTAACCGCGAAGGCGCGAAGGGCACGAAGGAAGAGAAGAAGAGAAGAAGATAATAGAAGGACGTTATAGTTATTAAATCGGTTAAATCTGTTGAATCAATTACACAATCCGTTGCCGAACTTCCTTCGCAATATGTTTCAAGCTACCCGCCGCCGCCTCGCTATTTGGTACACTGCCGTTACTGCTGTATTATTACTTGTATTCGCCACAGGTTTCTATTTCTACGTCCGCAATACTTTGATCGATCGCATTGATGACACCCTCAATCATGTTGTCGAAGTAATAGAGCGAACTCTCGTTATTGAGCCGCCAACTTTCCCTACTACCAAAGATCAAAATAAGTTGCAAGTTAATATTCAAGCCAGTTTTCGAGATAGCACCGATGCAGTAGAAGATGACCACATTGATTTAGAATGGTTCAGTCCTACGGGCGAATTGCTGTGGTCTACATTATCGGAACCGCTGAATATTCCCATTCACGCTAACCGCACCGGCGAAACAGTTTGGATAATTAATAATAAGTTGCAGTCCGATCAAAACTATTCCCTCAGACAAGTAACGCAGCGAGTAGAAACCGGCCGCCAAGTCCTGGGATATTTACGAGTCAGCCATCCTTGGTTTGAAGTGACAAAACCCATCCGCCAATTAATTCTCGATTTGATTTTGGGCGCGGGTTTAACTCTAATTTGCGTTGCAGCTATTGGCTGGCTGCTGTCGGGATTGGCGATGGCACCGATACGGGAGTCTTACGGGCGTCTCAAACAGTTTACCGCTGATGCTTCTCACGAACTCAGAAATCCGATCGCCACTATTCAAACCAACGTCCAAGTAGCTTTGGCCGAACCGGATATCGAACCGCAGCAACACCAACAGCTACAAGTTATCGAACGCCTCACCCGCCGCTTGGGGCGCTTGGTTGATGATTTGCTGTTTTTAGCCAGACAAGACAGCGGTATCGTGCAGCAGCAGTGGATTGAGGTTCCCCTCGATGCTTTGCTGATGGAGGTAATTGAAGAACAACAGGCGATCGCCACAACCCAAAATCTCTCTCTTTCTTTGGAAATTGTCGATCTGCCCAAGGCTGAGGACAACTTTACACTCTTGGGCGACTGGGATCAACTAGCCCGACTGTTTACCAATATCATCAGCAACGCCGTGCAGTACACGCCCTCTGGCGGTCAAATTCAAGTAGAATTGCAACTTGCAGCTAAAAACAAAAGAAATTCGCCGATCTTAAATCCAGCGCTGCAAATCAAAGTAACAGACACCGGCATCGGGATTTCCGCAGAAGCCCTGCCGCATTTGTTCGATCGATTCTACCGCGCAGATCCCGCCCGAACCCACCGCAGCGCCGCCGGTTCCGGTTTAGGATTAGCCATCGCCAAAGCAATTGTCGAAAATCACCGCGGCCAAATCCGCATTGACAGCCAAGTCGATCGAGGTACAGCCGTTATCGTCACCCTCCCCGCCCACAAATCAGAAGCATCTCACCCCTAAAACTTCCCCTCCTCCTCTCTTCCTCTGCGCCCTCTGCGCCCTCTGCGGTTTAAAAAAAATCTACCCCTCAAACCCTTATTCTTCCTACCTCGCGGCCAAACCCAACTATTAAAATTCAATTCCGCCATAGATTAACATAAACGTTGTTGGAAAACCTCGATCGAACTTGTGAGGAGTTATTTATGTTTCGCCACAATCTACCGTTAAAAAAAATCAGCTTGCTAGCAGCCACCTGCGGAGGTTTACTCGTTAGTCTCGCAACACTTTCCCAGGCCGGCGGCCCACCGCCCCAACAAGGAAAACCCGTTTCCCAACCTGCTGAGACTCCCGCAGCCACTGAAGAACCCGTCAGCGAACCAACTCCGGCTGCAAGTCCGGGCCTCAGCGGGATGCCCTCTACACCCACAGACGCGCCTGCCCGCTTCCCCATGCCCAGTGCGCGAGTTACGCCTGCCGAAGGCATGATAGTAATTAAACTGGTGAATACCACCAATGCTGTCATCAATTATCAAATTGTAGGCGTGACCCAGCCGCGCACTCTGGGCGAACAATCGGAAATTTTGCTGAAAACCATCCAAGTGCCAATCACCCTCACTTACCAGCGCCCAGACGGCGGATTGCTGCTGGTTCGCCCCCAAGCAACCGCGATGCCGGGAATGTTGCAAGTCAGTTTCGGCGCGACAACTGAGTTGGACGCTGATACAAAATCGCTGCAAATTCAGGAAGATGGCAAGGTAATTTTGAATTAGTTTAATTAGTTGACGGTTGACGGTTGACTGTTGACTGTTGAGTGTTACCATTCGTGTCAACTTAAGACTAAAATCCATAATAAATATCGTTTATATTTGAGTTTCGATCCCCCCTAGCCCCTCTTAATAAGGGGAGTAGGGGGTGGGACAAGACTATTCTTACCTCCCCTATAACTCCCATTAATAAAGGGGAAAGAGCATTCCAAGTCCCCTTCTTAAGGGAGATTTAGGGGGATCGAAACTTCGATACAAACGAGATATACACAGGGTTTTAGTATTAGGTTGACACCGAGGGGCTGTTACTAATTTCCACTTCCCAATCCCCAGTCAACCGTCACTCGCCGAGTAACAAAGGAGGTAACTTAGTAAAAGGTAAATCCTCGTTGACTGCATCAATTTCTTCCTGTTCTCTTTCGTTGATTTGACCGATATAAGACTTGAGAATTTGGGCAAGACGGTTGTTATAAAATCGGTGCAAACTATAATTTGGCGTAGCTGGAAAGCCGCGCCGTTTTTTGTGCCTGCCACCGGCCCCCGGATCGAAGCTTTGGATGCCGTGATCGATCGCCCATTCGATCGGCGTATAGTAGCAAGCATCGAAGTGCAAGCAGTCGATTTCCTGCAAACTTCCCCAATAACGCCCGTACAGTCGATCGCCCTTATACAAACAAAAAGACATACCCACCGGCTGTCTCTCATCTTCCTTGTCGTAGGCGGCTACAAATAAAACTCGATCGCGATAATTGTGGTGCAACTGTTCAAAAAATCGCTTAGTCAGATACTTGCTGCCCCACCAACCAAATTTGTCGCAAGTATTCTCATAAAAAGCATACATTTGACCAAACATGGCTTGTGGAATTTCATCGCCAGTCAGCGTTTTTACCAACAAACCAGCTTGGTCAACTGCTTTGCGTTCGCGCTTGATATTGCGGCGCTGGTTGGCATTAAATGCGCCTAAATAATTGTCAAAATTTTGATAGCCTTGATTTTGCCAAATATAGCTGTGGTGCAGCCAACTGCTGAAACCGTGGCGTTCCATTCTTTCGCGCCATTCGGGAGCGACATAAAGGAAATTGCAACCGGAGATATTGTGGCGATCGCAAAAATGGTCGATCGCGCTTACCATTACTCCCGTTAACTCGTCTTCATCTTCCCCCTCGGCAATCAAAAACCGATAGCCTTCAGCCGGAGTAAACGGCGTCATTCCCATCAATTTCGGATAATAGTGAACACCCAAACGTTGGGCTAAATCGGCCCACTGATTATCGAATACAAATTCGCCGTAGCTGTGACTTTTGACATAAAGTGGGGCACAAGCAATCAACTGTTTGTCTCGCCAGACTGTTAAGTGATGCGGTAGCCAACCGGTTTTACCTGTCGCACTGCCCGAGACTTCGAGATTGTTAAGCCAATCCCATTCGAGAAATGGAGTTTTTAGTGGCATCGCCAAGGCATCCCACGACGCTTGCGGGATTTCGCCTATTTTGCTAATCCAGGCTACAGAATATTCAGGTTTTGGCTGTTTCAGCATAGGGAGATTTGAGCGTAGAGCGATCGAACTTCATTTAAGTTAATATAATTTCCCCTGTTCGACATTTGTTAACAGCCTCTGCCGGGGAACCAGTTAAAATGCGGGACTACCGATCGACCCGATAATGCAAAAATACCTCTTGTCCCACCTGTTTAACCGCCAACAGTTCCAATTTCAAAGCTACATCCGCCAAAAAACCCTTTCCCTCCACTGGTGTCGGTGCATCCGCCCCGCCCAAAATTAACGGGCACACCGTCAGCCAAAGTTCGTCTACCAAGCCTCCAGCCAGCACAGACGCTACGAGTTTTCCCCCACCCAGAATCGCCAAGCGTTTGATACCGAAGCTTGCTAGCTGTTGAAACGCATCAATCCAATCAATCTCTCCACCTGCGGTTTTCGCATAGATAATTCGATCGAACTTACTGTTTGTCATGGGGTAGGGAAACATCGCCGTTTCCCCGTCTTTCGTCGGAAGAGGAGACGGCAATGCCGTTTCCCTACTGTCTTGCCCCGTCAGCAGCCAGCGAGGTACCGGTTGCTGAAAAAATCGCAAGTTTGGGTCAAATTGGGACGATCGCGAACACACAATTTGCACCGGTTGTGGGGGCTTCCCTTGCAGTTCCCTCTGTTTGAGCAATTCCGGCGAAATCACTCTCATCGTCGTCCCATAAGCCTGTAACGTGCCGTTGCCGAACAAAACGGCGTCACTTGCTGCTACTTGCTGTTCGAGGTGGGATTTGTCGTTGGCAGAACCGAATCTCGCGGGCGATCGGACTGCATCTGCTATTTTACCGTCCGCACTAATCGCGAGTATTACTGTTGCGTGAGGTTCAGTCATAACTTATCAGAATTTCCCAGAACATTAAACTGTAGCAATTCACAACTATTTGTAAAGTTTGTTTTCAACTCGATCGTACTGCTTTTATTTGACGGATAATGTGGGTTTATTTATTTTGCAACCGCAGCGATCGCCCTAGCAAAGTATTTACTTTTCTTTACAAACAGCAGACAAAAAACGACGTGAGAGGTAAAAAATCCGTTGCAGACTTTAAATGCGTCGCGCGATCGACTAGAGTAAAAAAAATGGCTTGATCCGTTTATTCATCGCAAAGGAAAAAAAGCTCATGGTTCAACGCGGTTCTACAGTCCGGATTCTCCGCAAAGAATCCTACTGGTATCAACAAGTGGGCACCGTTGCTACGGTAGACCAAAGCGGCATTAAATACCCAGTTATCGTTCGCTTTAACAACGTAAATTATGCAGGCGTCAACACCAACAACTACGCCGAAAGCGAATTAGTGGTAGTGGCAGGACCTACAGCAAAATCGAAAACAGGGACTCCAGTAGCTTCCGGCGGCAAACAAACCACGCTCGACGAGAAAACTCGGCAAACCGGCCAGGGTAGCCCCTCGCAGCAGCCGAAAACTACCGCGGACAGCAAAGCGGGCTCCGAAACCCCCGGCACCGTCCAAGGTTCGCCTCAAGGTCAAGGAACAGAACAACGCTAATTGTGCCAGAACTGCCAGAAGTTGAAACTATTTGCCGGGGTTTGAATCAAGCAACCCTCGATCGAGAAATGTTGGGCGGGGACGTGTTGTTAAACAGCACGATCGCCCGCTCAATCTCTGCGACCGATTTTTTGACAAAACTCAAAGGAAAGTCGATCGCCCGCTGGTACAGACGCGGCAAATATCTACTGGCAGAACTATCTCAATTCCCAGAAGGAGAAAGAGAGAAGGGGAAAGGGGGAGAATTTAGGGATCAAACTCCAAGGTCTTCCCCTCTTCCTTCTTCCTTCCTCCTTCCTTCAAAAGCCGGTTGGTTGGGCGTTCACCTGCGAATGACCGGGCAACTGCTGTGGGTGAACCGATCCGAACCCCTGCAAAAACACGCGCGAGTGCGGCTGTTTTTTGAGGGAAACCAAGAACTGCGGTTTGTAGACCAGCGCACCTTCGGGCAAATGTGGTACGTGCCGCCAGAAACCGAGGTTTCCAGCACTGTCATCGGTCTGAAACTCTTAGGCCCCGAACCGTTTTCCGACGAGTTTACAACAGAATATTTGACCCGCAAGCTGCAACGGCGGGCGCGACCCATAAAAACAGCTTTGCTAGACCAGGCACTGATAGCTGGTTTGGGCAATATTTACGCAGACGAAACTTTGTTTTTGTCGGGAGTGATGCCCACAACTCTGTGCGCGGATTTGACCGCAGAGCAAATTGGGCGCATCCATACAGCTATTATTCAAGTTTTACAGAAGGCGATCGACTCCGGTGGCACCACTTTTAGCAATTTTCTCAACGTCCAAGGTGTCAACGGCAACTACGGTGGCGTCGCTTGGGTGTACAATCGCGCCGGTCAACCCTGCCGCACTTGCTCCACAACTATCGATCGGATAAAATTAGCAGGGCGATCGACTCATTTTTGCCCCATTTGTCAGACATAGGAAGCAGTCAATGGATTTTAGGCTTTAGATTTTAGATTTACCTCAGGAATCGCACCCCTTTATTCATTAGTCCGCGTAGGCGGACTTCGTTTGTTTAGTAGCGATTTCAATCGCCGAGTGACTTTCAAGGCCAATCTAGATTAAAATTTGTATAGTTTTTTAAACTAAACAAAGCAAGTTATGGCAATCAAAAAAGGCAGTATAGTTCGCGCTGTACGCGAAAAATTGGAAAACAGTCTAGAAGCCAAAGCCAGCGACCAGCGCTTTTCCTCGTATATATTTGAAACAAAGGGCGAAGTGATGGATGTTCGCGGCGACTATGCCTTCGTCAAATTTGGCAAAGTACCCACCCCCAATATTTGGCTGCGGGTAGACCAACTCGAAGATTTTAAGTAACTCACCAAAACTAAACATCACGGTTCTTAATGTAGCGAAGGGTGCACACCGCGCACCTTTCCCGAATTAAGCTGATTGCTAAAATCTAAAATCTAAAATCTAAAATCCAATGAATTCTCCATCAAACCGCGTATCAATTATTGGTGCAGGCAAAGTCGGCAGTACGTTAGCCCAGCGAATTGCTGAGAAAAATCTGGCAGATGTAGTATTGCTAGATATTGTGGAGGGTTGGCCACAGGGCGTTGCTTTGGATTTGATGGAAGCCAGGGGAGTGGAACGCCACGATCGCCAAATTGTCGGTACAAATGATTATACAGATACGGCAAACTCAAATATCATAGTAATTGCCGCCGGAGTTCCGCGCAAACCCGGTATCAATCGAGAAGATTTAATTAAAATCAATGCTCGAATTGTCACGGAAGCTACAAAACAGGCGATCGAGCATTCTCCCGAAGCAATCTTAATCACAGTCACAAATCCCCTAGATATCATGACTTATTTAGCTTGGGAAGCAGCGGATTTGCCAAAAAACCGAGTCATGGGTATGGGGGGAGTTCTCGACTCCGCCCGCTTTCAAACTTTTATTGCCATGGAATTGGGCGTTTCAAATGCTGAAGTCAATGCAACTGTCATCGGTTCTCATGGCGATTTGATGGTTCCTTTGCCCCGCTATTCTACTGTCAACGGTATTCCCATCAATCAACTTATGGATGCTGGGGCGATCGATCGACTCGTACAGCGGACTCGCCACGGCGGCGCAGAAATTGTAGAATTGATGAAGAGTGGTAGTGCTTATTTTGCCCCCGCATCTTCTGTCTGTTTGATGGTAGAATCTATTTTATTTAATCAGTCGCGACTGTTGCCTTGCTGCGTTTATTTGCACGGCGAATACGGCGTGCAAGATATCTTTTTAGGAGTGCCCTCCCGCTTGGGATATCAGGGAGTCGAACAAATAGTGGAACTCGAACTCAGCGATACTGAAAGAGCAGCCTTTATCGAGTCGGGCAAATTGGTTGCCCAAAATATTGAGGAAGCGAAGGCAATACTGAAAACTGCTTCTTAAGCTTGTAGCAATTCGTCGATCACAGCAGCCTGCTAGCCACTTCAATATAATAACTTATATTGAGTATGACAGGGCGAGCGCTGTCGTAAGTTGGCTTCGAGGATTTAAACTTCGCTTTGATAAATATTATTAATCATGCTTGTTATGCTGTATTTCAAAAGCAGAAAAATGGGTAGCAATGAACCGAGCGATAAACACAACATTGTACTCTAAAATTTTTGGTAATAGAGCAAAAATTGGCAAAACCAGTTAAATTTTTTCTTCGCGACAATGGCATCGGAATTTCTCTAAAAATTTAAGCAATAATCTTCCATGTTTTCTTGACTAAACCAACAAGCAGTTGGTTTTGGGTTATCTCTCACTCGCGATAGTATGGCAGAACCACACGGTTGCACTTTAAAGGTAGAAAGGGAAATGCGAGTTTATACGAAAATTATCCTTTTGGCGGTAATAATAAAAAGGTGACAATTGCAACCGAAGGGAAGCAAAAAAAATGTCAACATTAGTCAGGGACGCTCCTCCCGATCGCGCAATGGAACCGGGTTTCTTGTTTCCACTTTCGGAACTTCCCGGACTTAATTACGTTAAGAAACCGGGTTTATGTGTAAGTTTTGTTATCATACTTATCAATAATTGACAATTTATGACGTAGCAAGTTATGCCTTTTTTCAGTAAATATACAGGAGCTAAGATGCTCGATTGACCATTCAATCTAGAAAAAATACGGAAATGCAGCGTGAGTAGCTGCTAAGTGGAGCAGAAGGAAGAGAATATGTTCTTTGCCTTTTTGAGTTACCAGGCTCAACTTGCAGAGCGCTATTGAGATGCCATCAACCTCGATACCAAAACGCAAAATAACTAAATAAAAAGAATTATGTTTCATGAATACCTGTATCACGAAGTAATCAACCTGCGGGAGAAACTAGCTCACCTAGAAAGAGAAACGCAGTCTCAAACCTGGTTCAAAAAGCTGCAAGCGCTGATGGGAGTTATTAGCAAAATTCGTGAATCCCTAGACTTAGAAACAATATTCAAAATCACAGCCACCGAAGTCCGGCAACTCCTAAATGCCGATCGAGTCGCCGTCTACCGCTTTCTTCCCGAATCGGAATGGAATGAGGGCGAAGTAGTGTCCGAAGACGTACTGCCCCAATACAGCCCATCTTTGGGAACCAGAGTCCGCGACTACTGCTTCGGCGAACAATTTGCCACCCACTATGCCAAAGGTTACGTTCAAGCAGTCACGGACATCTACAAAGCCCGGTTGAGCCCGTGCCACCTCAAAATCCTCAAGCGATTTCAAATCCGAGCAAACTTAGTCGTACCCCTACTGCAAGGAAAACATTTGTGGGGATTGCTGTGCATTCACTCCTGCGGTCAACCCCGCCAGTGGCAAGAAGACGAAATCGAATTTGCTAGACAAGTAGGCGACCATTTAGCAATTGCCATCCACCAAGCCGAACTGCACTTGCAAACCCAGAGGCAAATAGCAGAAATCGAAGTCGCGCAGCAGAAACTCCGCGACAGCGAGCAAAAATATCACCAAATTCTCGACTCGATCGGCGATATGGTATTAGTCAAAGGCCCCAAATCCAAAATTCTTTGGGCAAATCAAGCGTTCCGCCACTATTACGGCATGACTGAACAGGAACTTCAAGGCCTCGTAGACGCACCTTTCGCCGATCCCGACAATACTCTCCAGTACATCAAAGATGACGCCTTCGTTTTTGAAACTGGAGAGACTTTGCACATTTCCGAAGAACCGGTGACGCGCTACGACGGAGAAGTGCGGCTGTTCAGCACAGTCAAAACACCCATCCGCAATCAAGATGGCCAAGTTGCCATGACTGTCGGTGTATCCCGCGACATGACGGAACGCAAACAAGCAGAAGAAGCCGTCAAAGCCAGCGAAACCAAATACCGTAGCCTGGTAGAAACCTCCCAAGACATGATTTGGTCGGTCGATGCTTCAGGACGCTACACCTTCGTCAACCCAGCAGTTAAGTACATCTACGGTTACGAACCAGAAGAAATGATCGGTAGGCCGTTCTCCGACTTTGCGACACCAGAACAAAGCCAGAAAGATTTAGAAGTTTTCGCCCGCCTGTTTGCCGGAGAATCAGTTTTCCAGTACGAAAGCACCCACCTTGCCAAAGACGGCAGCATGAAACATTTGATGTTTAACGCGATCGCCCTCTACGATGAAACCGGCAACTTCCTCGGCACCACCGGTACAGCCACCGACATTACAGATCGCAAGCGCGCAGAAGCCGCATTGCAACACGCCAACGCAGAACTAGAGCGCAGAGTAGAAGCACGCACGGCCGAACTGCAACAGACTTTTGCCGCACTCAGCGTCAGCGAAACCAAGTTTCGGACGATCGCAGCCACCATGCCCGGAGCCTTGTTCCAGTTTTGCAACCGCGACGGAGTTTGGCGCATTGACTACATGAGCGATCGCATCTTCGATATCAGCGGCGTCACAGCAGCCGAAATGACGCAAGACATGAATACATTCATTTCCCGCGTCCACCCCGAAGACTTGGAAAGCTACATCGCCTCCGTCTCCGAAGCCGTAGAAAACCTTTCCCTGTGGCACTATGAAGGGCGGTTAGTCAAGCCCGACGGCGAAATTCGCTGGTGGCAGGGCGACTCCATGCCCACCCGCAACGAGAGTGGCGAAATAATATTTTGTGGCGTATTGTTCGACATTACCGATCGCAAAGTTGCCGAAACAGCCATCCGCAACAGCCAGCGGCAGCTAAAAGAAGCCCAGAGACTCGCCCACGTCGGTAATTGGGAACTCGACGCAACAATGGGAACCGTCACTTGGTCAGAGGAACTCTTCCGCATCTTCGGACTCGAACCGGCCGCCTTTGCCCCCAACCTAGCCGAACAGATCGCTCTGATCCATCCAGAAGATTTGGAATTGTGGCAGACTCAAGTGCAGCGGGGACTCGCAGCAGGCATCCCCTTTGATTTGGACCTCCGCCTTTGCCGTCCCGACGGCACGCTGCGGCATCTCAACGCCGTAGGCCGCGCCGAAACCGATGCCAGTGGCAAAGTGCTAAAATTGTTCGGTACGGCGCTTGACATTACCGATCGCAAAGTCGCCGAAGCAGCACTACGGCAAGCAGCAGTCGAGTTAGAAGACAGAGTGAGCGATCGCACGGCCGAACTTTCCCAAGCAGTCGCCCAGTTAGAACAAGAAATTGGCGATCGCAAACAGGCAGAAGCAGCGCTGCAAGTTTCCGAGCAAAACCTGCGAACAATATTTAACAATGTCTACGATGCTATCTTGATTCACGATTTAGAAGGCAACATTCTCGATGTCAATAATCGAATGTTAGAAATGTACGGAGTTAGCCCCGAACAAGCAACAAAATTATCAATTAAAAACGACTATTCAAGCGGCGACAATCCCATTGAACAAATGGGAGAACTGTGGGAAAGAGTATTAGCAGGCGAAACACCCCGCGTGGAATGGAAAGCGAGGCGTCCCAACGACGGTTCAACTTTTGATGCAGAAATTGCCCTGTCCAGAATTCATCTCAACGGCAATCTCAGCATCATTGCCAACGTCCGAGATATTAGCGATCGCAAACAGGCAGAAGCAGAACTGCAACAGGCTCAACAGTTTATGGAATCCGTGCTCAACACCATACCCGTCGCAGTAGTTGCCAAGGAGGCCCAAGAACTGCGGTTTGTACTGTGGAACCCAGTAGCCGAAGAGTTGCTTGGTTTCAGTGCAGCAGAAGTTATGGGCAAAAATGATTACGACTGTTTCCCAAAAGAACAAGCTGATGTTTTCACCGCCAAAGACCGGGAAGTGCTCAACTGCGGGCAAATTGTAGAAATCGCCGAAGAAGAGATTGAAACGGGCCAAGGAGAATCGCGAATATTTCACACAAAGAAAACAGCAATACTCGATGCTGATGGCAAACCGCAATATCTATTAGCTGTCACTGAAGACATTACCGATCGCAAGCGGGGAGAAATTGCCTTGAGGCGATCGGAAGCCCGACTCAGACAGCAGGCAGAGCGAGAAAAATTGCTCAACAGTCTCACCGCTCAAATTCGCAATTCCCTCGATTTCGACAGCATTATTGCTGTCGCCGTCCAAGAAATTCGCGCTTTCCTGCAGATCGATCGCTGCAATTTTGCCTGGTATCGTGGCGACGGGGAGGATGCTTTCTGGGAAATTATTAAAGAATCTCGCCTCCCCGAACTTCCCGATTTAATAGGTTGCTATCAAGCTTCCGACTTAGCTTCTATGGGAGAAAAGCTCTTGCATATGGAAATGCTGCAGGTGGATGATGTCGAAACAGTGGCAGATCATGTTTGGAGAAGGTCTCTTAACTCTCTGGGCTACCGATCTGTGTTGGCAATTCCGATACAGGCACTTTCGGGAGTAGTGAGCGTTGTTACCTGCGCCCACTCCGCTGCTGTGCGACCCTGGAGTGAGGGCGAAGTAGAATTATTGCAAGCAGTTACAGTTCAATTGGCGATCGCCCTCAACCAAGCCGATCTTTACGCCCAAACTCGCAATAAAGCTCGCGAATTAGAGCAAACTTTGCAGCAATTAACCAGCGCTCAATCGCAGTTAATTCAAAACGAAAAAATGTCATCTCTCGGTCAACTGGTGGCAGGAGTAGCCCACGAAATCAACAACCCAGTTAACTTTATTTACGGCAACCTCACCCACGCCAACGACTATACCCAAGACTTGCTACACCTAATCGAACTTTACCAAAATCACTATCCCGATCCCGTCCCGGAAATTCAAGAGGAAATAGACAATATTGAACTTGAATTTCTGATGGAAGACTTACCAAAGTTGCTTTCTTCAATGAAAGTCGGTGCAGACAGAATTCAACAAATAGTTGCTTCTCTCCGCACATTTTCCCGCATGGACGAAGCGGAAATGAAAGCAGTCAACATCCACGACGGCATAGATAGCACCCTGATGATTTTGCAGCACCGGCTCAAAGCTAAACACAATCATCCCGAAATTGAGGTGATTAAAGAATACGCTCAACTGCCCTTAGTAGAATGTTATGCCGGACAGTTAAATCAAGTATTTATGAACATCTTGAGCAATGCTTTGGATGCTTTGGAAGAACGGGATCTGCGGCGTTCTGCTGAGGAAATGCGGGAACAGCCGAGCCACATCCGCATCCGCACTGAAATATCGCCAGCGGGCAAGGTAATCATTCGGATTGCTGACAACGGGCCGGGAATACCGGAGACTGTCGGCACTCGGCTTTTTGACCCGTTTTTTACCACTAAACCTGTGGGTAAAGGCACTGGGATGGGCTTGTCGATTAGCTATCAAATTGTTACAGACAGACACAACGGGTCGCTGAAATGCACTTCTTCGCCGGGACAGGGTGCAGAATTGGCGATCGAGATTCCCCTCAAAGCTACTTGTTAATGGGGAATTGGTAAGTTGTAATCGGCAATTGGCAATTGCGAAAGCGTTACTGTGCGTCAGTCTGGGAATTTTCAACCATCTCAAATCCGGTAGCATCGTCAGGCGTAAAATCCAGTCAATAGTCAACAATCACGGACGGTGCAGCCGGAATTGATAGAATTCATCTGCGTAAATCTGTGTTTATCTGCCCTCATCTGCGGTTAAAAAAAGAGAATTTATCGGGCCGCAGATAACAAGGGATTAACGCGGATTCACGCAGATGAAGAGAATAGATATATGAATAATTCCGATGCTAACAGATTTGATATCATTACCGACAATCTAATTTTGATGCACCATTTATTCCCTGGTGCATCTGTTTTGAGATTGTGAGTTTGTAGCAAAAATGTCTTCACAGGGTGACGCACTATTTACCAATCTGTCCCTCACTCAGTCCATAATTGCTCTATTACCGAGATTGGTCAGCATTTCTGTCACTGCGGAACTGTCCAAAGGTTTAGAAAACCAATATCCCTGAGCTAATTCGCAGTCTAGTTCTCGAAGCTGTGCTAACTGTTCGCCTGTCTCTACACCTTCGGCGATCGCATTTAATCCCAAATTGTGAGCCAAAGTTACGATCGCCCTCACAATCTGCAAAGGCTGACCCCCGTCGTCACCATTTTCGGCAGCCCCCAAGCGGCTCACAAAAGAGCGATCGATCTTCAGTGTATCCAGCGGAAAACGGTGCAAGTAACTCAAAGACGAATAGCCAGTACCGAAATCGTCGATCGACAATCGAATATTTCTACTTTTTAATTGGGCTAGCACAATATTGGCTTTCTTCACATTTTCCACGATCGCACTTTCAGTAATCTCCAATTTTAAACAGCTTGGATCGCAGCCCGTTTCTGCTAAAATGTCATCGATTTCCTCGATTAAATTCGGCATACCTAACTGTTTAGGAGAGAGATTGACGCTCATTGTTAATTGCGAAGGATCAATAATGGGTAATTTAAAATTCGGAATTGGTACCTGGGAACTTGTACTGAACGTAGCCGAAGTATTGGTAATGGGGAATTGGGAATTGGTAATAGCGGAGTGGAAATCGGTAATCGGGAATTGGTAACCGGGAATTGGTAATTTTTTAGCGATTCTTTCTTCCCTGTGACCAATACTTGGGCTACGCTCAGTACAAGTTCCGTGTTCCTCATTCCCTGTATCCGTTACATCAGTTAAATCCCCTACATTGCCCGTTGCTCTCTTCCCTGTTGTTACCCTGAGCGAAGTCGAAGCGCCTTCTTCCTTTTTGTTACCCTGAGCGACTTGCCCTGAGTGAAGGCGAAGGGAGTCGAAGTGCCTTGTTCCGACTTCCATTCGACTTCTTCCCTGTTCCTCGGTTAACATTTCTTGCCAAATCCGCAATTGCTGACAAGCTTCCCGCAGCACCCAGGCTCCCAGAGGCACGATCAAACCTGTTTCTTCAGCTACAGGGATAAAAGTAGACGGCGGAACTAGACCCCGAAGCGGGTGGTACCAGCGCACCAAAGCCTCAAAACCTTCGATCGCACCGCTGGCGAGCGAAACAATCGGTTGGTAGTGCAACATAAAGTGCGAACATTGATCCTTGCTCTCTCCTAATTCCTCCTTGCCCAAAATAGCCAACCGCAGGTCAGTTTCTAACTGCAACAGCGACATAGTGTGGTCGTGCATCGCCAAATTAAACACTTCGTGCCGGGCCTTGCCCAAAGCTTTAGCACGGTACATAGCAATGTCAGCATCGCGTAGGAATTCTTCGGGGTGAGTGTACGAATTCGATTGGCCACTGTCGGCTCCTTCGCCTCTACTGAAAACAATGCCAATGCTAGCGGTGGTAAATACTTCGTGCGCTTCGATATGAAACGGCCTAGTCAGTTCTTTTTGTATTTTTTTAGCTGCCAGGATAGCGTCGCTGAGGCTCGGAATGTGGTCTAGCAGAATGGTGAATTCGTCTCCCCCCAGCCGGGCGACGGTATCAGAAACCCGGACGCAGGTTTGCAGTCGCTCCGCGAGGGCGATTAGCAGTTTGTCGCCTAAAACGTGTCCTAAAGAATCATTAACTACTTTGAAGCGGTCTAAATCTAGGAAAAGTAAACCAAATTTGTAATCGGGGGACTGATTGGCTCGGCGGATGGCTTGTCCTAGCCTGTCGATGAACAAAACGCGGTTGGGCAAACCCGTCAGCGCATCGTGAAAAGCGCCGTGCAGCAGTTGCTGTTCTACTCGCTTGCGCTCGGTGACATCTCGGATGATAATCTGGGCGGCAGTGGAGCCTTGATAAGTAGCGGGGATGCCGGCCATTTCAACGTCTATTATTTGTCCGTCGAGCCGCATCAGTTTTTGTTCGGCAAGGTCGAGCGGCTGATTTTCTTGCTCGACTAGCCGAATGCGCTCTCTGGCTGTTTCCACATAGTTTGGATGGACGAAATGCAGTACCGGAAAGCCGATTAGCGCCTCGGGAGAACTCGCACCGAGGAGTTTCGCGCCGGCAGCATTGATGTAGGCGATTTTCCCTTGACTGTGAACGGCGATCGCTTCGGGAGAGAGTTCTACTAAACGGCGATAGCGTTCTTCACTTTCTTTGAGAGATACTATCAACTCGCAGCGCTCTTTTTCGGCTTGCTGGCGTTCGATTTCCATTAGGTGAACTGCCAGAATTTTGCCAATACTTTGAGCCATCAATTCTATAATTTCTATTTCCTCGTACTTGAACTTTCTTTTTTTGATCTCTCGCGAACTAAAGCTCAAGGTACCGTAAGTTTTATTGTTAACAAATATCGGCGTTCCGATGTAAGATTCCGACTGGCAATTCTGATAAGCAGGATGTTCGCGCATCTCAATATCTCCTCCTATATGAGAATACGCAACTGTTTTATTAAGTTTAATGACGGCCGCGCAGTAAGTATCGCTGAGGTTCAATTCTAAGCCTCGCACGAAGTATTGTAAATCTGTTTTCGCTGCTCGGACAATAAAAGTCTCGCTGTCAACTTCAGCCATGATTCCCATAGAAAGTCCAAACATCAAACAGCCTGCTGTTAGATAATCCTCAACCAGTTCTTCAAAGTTTTGATAATGATAAGTTGTAATCCGGTGCAAGTGTTTGAGATTAGCGCTAAAAGTTGCTAAAGCTTGAGAATTTAAAAATAATTCTTCTTCCGATCGCTGGCGGTCGGTAATGTCTGTTTGCACTCCAATAAAGTGGGTTAAGTGTCGCCGCGAGTTGTACACCGGAGCGATCGACAGTTCGTGCCAAAAAGGCGTGCCGTCTTTCCGAAAGTTACGCAAGATAACTTGAGATTCTCTGCCTTC
Source organism: Microcoleus sp. LAD1_D5 (assembly GCF_036702115.1). Classification (NCBI taxonomy): domain Bacteria; kingdom Bacillati; phylum Cyanobacteriota; class Cyanophyceae; order Oscillatoriales; family Microcoleaceae; genus Microcoleus; species Microcoleus sp. LAD1_D5. The sequence continues at coordinate 100,585 of NZ_JAUBSA010000010.1, forward strand.
TTCAATCGCAATTCGCAATTGTTTGGCAGCGGCGGTGTCCGTGTCGGTGCCCTGCAAAAATCGGCAATTTTTTCCCATTAACTCGTCTCTGCGATAACCGGTGATCCGCTCAAAACTGGGATTGACATAAATAATCGGATTATCTGCAACGGTCGCGTCGGTGATTGCAATGCCGTTACTGCAACTTTCGATCGCCCGTTCCATCATTTGTAAGCGCTCTTGCGATAAAATGCGCTCGATCGCCGCAGCTAACACGTTGGCGATCGCTTCTACAAAATAAACATCATCTTGACTGAAAACCCGCCTTTGGCTGGTATGAACCCCCAAAATGCCCCAGGCCTGCGAGGAGGAACTGTTCGTTGGTTCTGGTTGTCCCCAGTTGCTCCCCAGTCCTCGATTGCCGGGAATGATCACAGTAACGCCACTGACAGCCCGGTGGTTGTGCAGCAGTGGCAACTCGCTAAAGCGCGTTTCCACCCGCAAATCTTCGACGATTGTCGGTTCGCCCACTAGCAATGTGTAACCGGCTTGCGATCGGGCAGAAGCGGCAACAGTAGCGCTGCCGACGAGGCCCGGCTGCCAGCCAACCCCCGCTCGCAGCATAAAAGCATGACCAGAGGGCAACAGTTCTAACAACTGGCAATAATCAACGTCCAGGGTTTGAGCAATTAAAACCGCCGCTTTGTCCATCAGTCCAGATAAATCTGTTTCTGCCAGGGCCTGCTGCCCCAAGTAAGCGACGGCCGCTTGCTGGCGGGCCCGCAAGTGGATTGACGTGAGCAATTCCTGCTCCTTCGCGGCCGCTCGCTTGCGATCCGTAATATCGCTGAACACCGACAGAACAGCTTTTCCTGACAGCAATGTCACATATCCCATCGATACACTTGCCCAAAACAGCGTGCCGTCACCTTTTTTGAGGCGGACTTCTGTCTCGCGGACCAGTCCGTTGCGGGCGAGCCGCACCAGCAGTTCCTGACGGTCTGCGGGGTTGTGGTAGAGCATTTCGGCTTTTTGGCGCTCGATCGACTTGAATGCTGTGAACCCGAAAGCCTGACGGCATAAATCGTTGCTATAAAGAATTGTGCTGTCCGCCAGACTGCTGACGATCAGGGGCATCGGCATCGAGTGGGCGATCGTCAGCAGTAATTCTTTGGTTCCTTGCGGCTCTTTGTACAAGTCTGGCTTGGAGGCCCAGCCGTGACAGTCTTCAGAGTTTTTAGGGATAAAACTTTCCATTGTTTAATCGATCCATTAGCAGGACAACTTTTTTAAACTTGTGGTAAATGACGATTTCAGGTGCAGAGCATTGGTAACAACTGAAGACTTAATTTCATTTGCAATCAGTAAGATTACTCAAAATAACTGCTTTTCTAGGAGTGGAAAATTCGCGATTTGGGAGTGAGTGGGCATAAATATTGCGATCGGCATGATTCCTCGATCGCCCCAATCTGAGTTTTCGACGCAAAATCCGAGTAAATTTTGAGCATAATTGCTGATTGACAAATGCTTCCCTAGCTTTAGTTGTCAGGGATGGATGCAGAGGAGGATCTACAGTAGCCCACAACACATTAATCTTAACCAGAACTATGCAAATCAACGCCCCTAAACTGCTCGGCTGAAGTTTGATACGCTGCTCTCCCGTTAAAGACCACATCTGTCTTTGGTATGACAATCTACTGTTTTTAAAGTTGCGTTAAGTTTTGATAAGAGCGAGGTACTTTACCCAATGTGCAGCGGAAGCTCCTAATCTAAAAAGTAAAGTCACCTACAAACAACCACCGAATACTATCCCAGGAGAGAGGAGAAATGCTTGAATCTTACCGCCGTACCGCTGCCGAACGAGCCCATGAGGGAATTCCACCCCTGCCGCTAGACGCCCAGCAAACGTCAGAACTGTGTGAACTGCTGAAAAATCCGCCGGCAACAGAAGAAGAAACCTTAATAGAATTATTGCGCGATCGCGTCCCGCCCGGAGTAGACAGCGCCGCCTACGTCAAAGCTGGTTTTTTAACTGGCATTGCTAAAGGCGAAATCCACAGCCCCCTAATTGCTCCCAAATGGGCAGTTTACCTGCTGGGAACAATGATGGGCGGTTACAACGTCCAATCTTTAATCGATTTACTTAATCCCACTGCCGAAGTCGCCATTCCCGCCACCGCCGCCCGGGCACTGAGCAAAACCCTGTTAGTATTCGACGCTTTCCACGACGTTATAGCTTTGTCTGATACCAATCCCTACGCCAAACAAGTAGTCGATTCTTGGGCGGATGCCGAGTGGTTTACGGGTCGTCCTGTGTTGCCAGAAGCGATTACCGTTACAGTCTTCAAAGTTCCTGGAGAAACCAATACTGACGACTTGTCGCCCGCACCTCATGCTACCACGCGGCCGGACATTCCCCTACACGCTTTGGCGATGCTGGAAAGTAAGATGCCAGGGGCTTTGCAAACCATTGCAGAATTGAAGCAAAAAGGCCATCCCGTAGCCTATGTTGGTGATGTTGTCGGTACTGGTTCGTCGCGGAAATCGGCGATTAATTCTGTGCTGTGGCACATTGGCAATGATATTCCGTTTGTGCCGAACAAGCGCAGTGGCGGTTATATTTTAGGAAGTGCGATCGCCCCGATTTTCTTCAATACCGCTGAAGATTCCGGCGCTTTGCCGATCGAATGCGATGTCTCCAAAATGGAAACAGGAATGGTAATTACCATCCATCCCTACAAAGGCGAAATCACCAATGAAGCCGGAGAAATTATCTCCACATTCACCCTCAAACCCGACACAATTCTAGACGAAGTTCGCGCCGGTGGCCGAATTCCCCTATTAATTGGACGAACTTTAACCGACAAAACCCGCGCAGCTTTAGGACTAGAACCCAGCACTATTTTTACCCGCCCTACAATCCCAGTAGATACGGGCAAAGGCTTCACTTTAGCACAAAAAATGGTAGGCAAAGCTTGCGGTTTGTCCGGGGTTCGTCCCGGTACATCCTGCGAACCAGTCATGACAACAGTCGGATCGCAAGATACCACCGGGCCGATGACTCGGGACGAATTGAAAGAACTTGCTTGTTTGGGATTTAGCGCCGATTTGGTAATTCAAAGTTTCTGCCACACCGCCGCTTATCCAAAACCTGTTGATGTCAAAACTCACCATGAATTGCCCGATTTCATGTCACAGCGCGCCGGCATAGCTTTGCGTCCCGGAGACGGCATTATTCACTCTTGGCTGAACCGAATGTTATTGCCGGATACAGTGGGAACTGGTGGCGATTCTCACACTCGTTTTCCTTTAGGAATTTCCTTTCCTGCGGGTTCGGGATTGGTGGCATTTGCTGCGGCCTTGGGCGTCATGCCTTTGGATATGCCGGAATCAGTTTTAGTGCGGTTTAAAGGTGAATTGCAGCCGGGAGTAACGCTCAGGGATGTTGTGAATGCAATTCCCTATGTAGCCATTCAAAAAGGTTTGCTGACAGTCTCGAAACAGAATAAGAAAAATGTCTTTTCTGGGCGGATTATGGAGATTGAAGGTTTGCCCGATTTGAAGGTCGAGCAGGCTTTTGAATTGACCGATGCCTCCGCCGAGCGTTCTTGCGCCGGATGCACGATTAAATTGAGTGTGGAGACTGTTTCCGAGTACATTCGTTCCAATGTCGCGCTGCTGAAAAACATGGTGGCGCGGGGCTATCAAGATGCGCGGACGATGATGCGCCGGGTAGCGAAGATGGAGGAATGGCTGGCAAATCCGGTACTGCTGGAGGCTGATGCTGATGCGGAATATGTGGAGATAATTGAGATCGATTTAAACGAGATTAAAGAGCCTATTGTGGCTGCTCCGAATGACCCGGATAATGTTAAGTTGTTGAGTGAGGTTGCGGGCGATCGCGTTGACGAAGTATTTGTCGGTTCCTGCATGACAAATATCGGTCACTACCGCGCCACTGCGAAGGTGTTGGAAGGTGCAGGAGAAGTGAAAACTCGCCTGTGGATTTGTCCGCCAACTCGGATGGACGAACAGCAACTCAAAGAAGAAGGTTATTACAGTATTTTTGGAGCTGCTGGAGCGCGTACAGAAATGCCCGGTTGCAGTCTTTGTATGGGCAATCAAGCGCGGGTTAAAGATGCGACAACGGTTTTTTCAACTTCTACTCGTAACTTTAACAACCGCATGGGCAAAGATGCACAAGTTTATCTCGGTTCGGCGGAATTGGCGGCCGTTTGTTCGCTGTTAGGTCGCATTCCTACAGTCCAAGAATACAATGACGTTGTGTCGAAGAGAATCGATCCTTTTGCTGGTGATTTGTATCGGTATTTGAATTTCGATCAAATTGCTGGTTTTGAGGATGAAGGCAGAGTGATTGCTTTGGAAGATATGCCTCGAATTGAGGATATTTTGGGAATTCCAGATGGTGTGTTGAGCAAGTAAGTAAAAGGCGGGCAATTGCCCGCCTTTTGTTTATAAGCTTTTTGTTTATAAAATTATTAATATCAGAGCCCGTCCATCGATCGTAATTCCTGTAGAGACTATCTTTAACTGTCAATGGCAAGCTCACAAATAATTCGAGCATCCATTGAATTTAAAGATCGACTAAGCTACATCTTTGAGAGCCGATCGCGAATTGTTCGGAGATTTTTTGACAACGCTCATGCTGCCGTCGGTTTCCAGCACGACTGCTTCGATTTCTTCGATCGACGCGCTGCCAGTCCCCCGAATCGCCGCCCGAATTTCCGATTCACCCACGCGCTGCTGCCGCATCGCCACAGGCAGAAATTGGCCTTGGCTGAGCAGCATAGTAGGTTCGGCTTTGATGAGATTTTTTACCCACTTTACCCGCACCGCAAGCCACGTGACGATGAATTGCAGCCCGATGAGTAAGCCTAGTCCGAAAATGCCCTCGACGAGCGAAACGTCTTTTGACATGATGACAGTCGCCAGCGTCGAACCGAGGGCGATGGTAACGATGAAATCGAAGGCATTCCACTTCGACAGAGTTCGCTTGCCGGAGACTAGCAACAAACAAATCAGCACGACGTAAGCGGAAACGCCGATCGTCAAAATCCGAATCAATTCAAACCAATTGTCAACAAACATATTTTTATTTCGCCGTTATTATTTTGGGCACTTTGCTGCTGCGCCAGTGCTAGATGCTTCGTCTGCTTGATGTCGCGGGCTCTGTTAGTTTCCATTGTCAGTGTAGCAGAAGGGTCGATGTCAAGTTGTAGGGTGCATCCGACTTTCATTTTGGGGCGATTATTGGGATTTTGCGATCGGAGGCACCTTGTTAATGCAGTCCTGGATGCAAAAAAACCGGGTTTCTGACCTCCACGTGCGTAAGTCGCGATCGACTACAATATGAATGAATAAAAGGCAGATAATTCTGACAGACCAAATCAAAGGAACCGAACTCCCGCAAGCTAGATTTGCTTCATCTCCCCAAGCATCCCCAGCTACCTCATAACAGGGTAAAGAAAGCGAATCTTGTCAAGCTAATTCTGTTTTAGCCTCAGAAAGTTCTATGCCTTGGCTAGTTCGGGAAATTGAGAAACTCCCCAAAGAATACTGGCCGAATTTACTTGAGATCATTTTTGGTTAGACTTTTTGCCAGACAGAGGCTAGGAAGCCGTGTTACCTAAAAGCGCTGATTATGAGGTGCGTCGCGAGTTAATTCGTGCGGACTAAATGGCTGGTATATCACGGTTTGACCAACTCAAAATAGCGATTAGCTACCTTCCTATTTTCCACAAAAACAATGCTTCTGGTGGCACAGTTGTGGGCGCAAGCACGACGGAGAGTAAGACCAACTGCTGACCCCAAGGCACTTGAGGCAGACGTGATTTTGGCAGCTCAGCCCATTTCGGTAGCAAATGAAGGGCATGAGTTGATAATTGCTACAAAAAATGTGGGGCATTGGTCGCAATTTGTTGATGCTCGCGAGTGGCGGCTAATTGAGTAATGTTTAAATCGATCGCACTTACCCTATCCCTGCTATACTTTCAACTAAAGATATTTTTACAGACACCGTTGGCGAAATAAACAGGATGGTGGAAACAGTGGAGACAAGCGAAAAAATTGACGATCGCACACAAACCCGCTACTGGGGTCAAGTTACAGTCATAGACGCGGGCGATCGTTACAAGATCAATCGCATTGAAGTCAAGCCGGGGCATCACATCAGCACCCAAATGCACTATCACCGCAGCGAGCACTGGGTAGTCGTCTCCGGTACCGCTAAAGTTATCTGCGACGACAAAGAGACGATTCTCATGCAGAAACAGTCAACCTACGTTCCGATGAATACTGCTCATCGCGTAGAAAATCCCGGCGTTATTCCCCTGGTGATGATTGAAATCCAAAATGGCGAATACCTCGGCGATGATGACATTATCCGCTTTGCCCTAGATGCTCACGAGGAAGATTGATCCGACATCAAAATATGAAACAATCGCAGAGGCCAGGGAAAAGCGTCGCACACCGAACCATGACCTTCATCATCCAGGATACAAGCCCCCGGATTCATCCGTCGAAAAATAAAAAACCTGTATCCGATGAAACTTGCCCCCCGAATTTATCCGTGGGGTCAATGCTTCAATTCTTTAATCTAAAATCTAAAATCTAAAATCGATTGACCTACGCAGCGATCGGAACTCAGATAAATCCTACCATTAAAAATGTAGGGGCAATTTCAGAATTGCCCCTACATTATTATATTAAGTTTTTTAAGCACCAGAATTTGATATAGCAATTGGCGATCGTCCTACGGCAAAGAAGCGTTTTTCAAATCTACATTTGCCATATTGGCATTCTTTAAATTAGCACCAGTCAAGTCCGAGCCGTTCAAATTTGCACCATTCAAATTTGCATTGGTCAAATTTGCATCCCGCAAGTTGACTCCCTGTACGTCTATTCCCGACAAACTGCCACCTCTGAGGCTGACATTAGCTAAATTCGCTACAGACTGACGAGCATTTTTCAGGTTCGCACCCGCCAAATTGGCACTTTCTAAATTAGCGCCGATTAAATTAGCGCTGGTGAGGTTGGTATTTTTCAAAGTGGCAATCACTAAACCTGCCAGACTCAGATTAGCGCGACTCAAATCAGCACCCTCCAAATTAGCCCCGTGCATTTTAGCCCCAATTAAACTCGCACCTTGCAATTTAGCTTGTTTCAGATTTGCTTCGTTCAGTTTGGCTTCGTCCAAATTTGCACCATTCAAATTTGCACCTCTGAGATTCGCACCGCTCAAATCTGCCCCGCTCAGATTCATACCAGCAAGCTGCGCTCCTGTCAAGTCACATTGGCTACATTTTTTAGTTTCTAATAATTGCTTGACGTGGGATACGTTTTCTGCCTTTACTCCCGATGCCAACCCCATCGCAATTAGCAGCCCTGTTGTTGTTAAAATTCCAAGTTTCATATACCCACCCTCAGCAATATCTCTCTTTTAATAATATCCCACATCATTAAAGAGGTTAGGGTGATCAGTCTCTTTGATAAACTGTGACAATCATCACCCTATTGTGCACAAACTATGCAATAATTATTGACGTTTCAACTCCTAGAAATTCTTGTAAAGAATTATTGCTTTTTCAGGAACCAAAAAGGAAAAGATTGCGTCGGTTCGAGACGGACGCCGGTAATGCTGTTCTGAGCAAAAGTATAGTCCTTATCCTGCCAAAGAGGGATGAAAGGTACATCTTGACCCAGTATGTCTTGAATTTCGGCAAACAGGGCTTTGCGGGTTTGGGGGTTTGCTTCTTTTCGTTGCTTGTCGATCAGTTGATTTACCCGATCGCTATAATAAAACGAACCCTGACCTTGACTAGCACCCTTTTCACAGCCCCCGGCGGCAGAACCCGTGGCACAATCCAAAAACGGCTGAATGTAATTGTCGGCATCGAAAAAGTCGGCGTACCAATCCACTAAAACCGCAGGATAAATACCCTTCTCTATGTTTTGAAACAAAGTCGGAGATTCAACGCTGTTAATTTCTACCTGCATTATCCCGTCCATTTTGAGTTTAGCTTGCGCCTCGATCGTACTCGCCACTAAAGCTCGTTTTGTGGAAGCTGAAGGATACCAAAGTTGCAGAACAAAAGGATTTGCTGCCGAGTATCCCGCTTTCGTTAAAAGTTCCTTAGCCTTTGCGCTGTTGGCATCGCCGTACAGTTCTTTAAAAACTGGTTTTTGAACGTCGAAGGTTGTGGGAATCAGGCTGTAAAGCGGTTGTGCTTGTCCCCGCAGTACCCGCTCATTAATCAGGGGGCGATCCATCGCAGCAGCGATCGCCTGTCTCACTTCTAACTTATCCAGCGGTTTAGACTTGGTATTCAGCGTCATGTAACTAACTGTACTACTTTCCCCCGCGATTTCCTGCCATTTCCCTTGTTTTGCTCCCTCGTCCAAGCTTTGAACTTGGTCTGCATCCAGAGACAAATAAGCCACATCAACTGCACCAGTCCGAAAACTATTGAACAAATTTGAGGAACTAGAAAGCAGCAACAGGTCAATTCCTTGATTAGCGGGCTTTTCCCCCCAATACTTGTCAAACACGTCAAACTTGAGAGAATCGCTGCCGTACTTCGCCAACTTGTAGCGTCCCGTTCCCACAAACGTATCGGGTTTAAATTTACCCTCCCCAATCTCGTAGGCTTTTGGAGAAACTGCACAACTACCAGCAAATGTCAGCAGAGAAGGAAAAGCAGCAAAAGGCTTTTTGAGTTGAAAAGTTAATTCGTATTCGCCCGTCGCTTTCACAGATTCTACTGCATCACTCAACAAGAAAGCCGGACGACCGCCATTTTTGATAAACCGCTGCAAGGAAAACTCCATTGCTGCGGCGTTAAACGGTGTGTCGTCGTGAAAAATAACTCCTTGACGCAAGGGGATTGTATATGTCAATCCGTCTTGGCTAACTTTTGGCATTGCTGTAGCTAAATGGGGGATTAACTCAGTAGTTCCCGACTTGTAAGTATAGAGAGTGTCGCCCAAATTTTGCAGCAATTGCCCTGATATAATTTCGTAAGCGTCCGCAGGGTCGATCGTCCGCAACTTCAAGGTTGTGCCAATAGTAACGCGGTTATTAGCATTTTCGCCGCTCGCAGTGACCGATGGACGTGTTCTTTGTCCACAACTTGCAGTTAACAAGCAGCACAGACAGAACAGAGCTATCGCTTTAATCACTGAAGGTTTTATATGTATTCTAGGCTGCTGCTTGTTAATTCCCATCGTCTTTTTTTGACACTCCAAATTATTGATTATATTATCAGGACTTACGCACTATTAGACTAGAAACCGGATTTATTGATAAATTCTCCTGTAATACAAATATCGCTGCCTAACCAGAGCAACTTAAAAGCTTGGTGATGTTCGATCGGTTTGAGATCCTTCGGCTCACTCTTTATAGCTTGCGGGGTCATCAGTGTTCTTGCTAAGAAGTGCGGCGATCGTCTTAATTAATTGATCCGGTTCGATCGGCTTTGCCAGATGTCGGTGAAATCCAGCTTGCAAAGCTTGCTGTTGATTAAACTCGCCCGCATAGGCAGTCAGGGCGATCGCCGGAATCAGCCCACCCCGTTCGGGCGGCAGAGCTCGCACTTGCTGCAACAGCATATAGCCATCCATCCCCGGCATTCCAATGTCGCTCAACAGGACATCGGGCTGGAAATTAGTCAACGCTGTCACGGCTTCTTGAGGGACAGCAATAGTCAGTACCTCTGCACCTGCATCTTCTAGCAAAAAGGAAATCAACTCTCGCATATCCGGCTCATCATCTACCACAAGTATCCGCATCCCGGATAACTGTTCATCCGCAGTCGATCGTTCCGAAAGTCCTGCAAGAGAGTTTTCTTGTCCCTTTACCTTCCCTGATAGGGGCAGTCTTACGGTAAAGGTTGCCCCTAGCCCTTCACCCTGGCTCTCTGCCCCAACGTTGCCACCGTGCAGTTCGACTAGATGCCGCACGATCGCCAGCCCCAATCCCAAGCCACCAAAATTGCGGGTTGTCGCGCCATCTTTTTGCCGGAAGTAGTCAAACACGTAGGGTAAAAACTCCCGTGCGATGCCAATCCCTGTATCCGCCACAGTAATTTGAGCGTGATTGCCAACACGAGTCAAATTCACCTCAACGCGCCCCCCGGCTGAGGTGAATTTGACCGCATTGGAAACAAGATTCCAGACAATCTGCTGCAAACGGCCCGAATCCCCCAAAATTTGTCCGATCTGAGGATCTAACACAGTCCGAATATCAATGGATTTGGCAACAGCAGCCAAATTGACAGTTTCGATCGCCGATTCCACAGTTAAAGCTAAATCGACTGGACGAATATTAAGACTGAGCTTGCCTTGGAGAATTTTCGAGACATCAAGCAAATCTTCAATCAATTCAGTTTGCAGCTTGGCATTGCGTTCGATCGTCGCTAACGCCTGTGCAGTTTTGGCCGCATCCAGCTTGCCAGTTTGCAGCAGCTTTGACCACCCCAAAATAGGATTGAGGGGCGATCGCAATTCATGGGATAGTACCGCTAAAAACTCATCCTTGATGCGATTTGCCTGCCTTAGCTGTTCCGCTTGCTGCTGGAGTGAATCGTTCAGGTTTGCCCGTTCCAGAGCGATCGCGATCTGGTCACAGATAGATCCCAGCAGCTCGATTTCAGCAGGCGTGAAGTGCGTCCGAGTCAGACTGGCAAATGAGAGCGTTCCTAATAATCGTCCTTGAGCGATTAACGGTTGACCCACGTAAGCCGTGATGCCCAGTTCACAGACGGCTTTAGCTTTCGGATGAGTGGAGAGTTGGGCTTGATTCAAGACAAGTTGCTGCTGCGTGTGGGCAACCAATCCACAGAGATATTCCCCTAATCCGATCCATGCGATCGCCTGCGCCCTTTCTTCAGAGATGCCATCATAGTTTCTCAAATGCAACATCGGGCGGTTGTCTTTTTCTTCCACCATGAAGTTGTAGTAAGAGTGCAGATCGAGTAGCACTGCAAGTTTGCGGAATAGCGTGTCCATCAAAGCCAGAGGCTGTTCTGTCTGCATCAGATCGCGGGTAGTTTCATACAGCAATTGCAGTCGCTCACTTGCTTGCCGTTGTGCGGTCTTGTCCTGCATGATTTTGACAAATCCCTGCGGACAATCCGCTTCATTAAGCAGGGGCATCATCAATCCACTGGCCCAAAAGCGATTCCCATCTTTGCGGAGGTGCCAGCGTTCGTCTTCGGCCCGTCCTTGCAGTAGAGCCGTTTGCCTCTCGTACTCGGATTGTCCTTGTTCGTTATCTTCGGGTGTGAAGATCATCCGAGCGGGGCAACCAATTGCTTCTGTCTCGGTATAGCCCAACAGCCGTTCTGCCCCTGAGTTCCAACTGGCAATGATGCCGTTAAGGTCGATGGTGAAGATGGCATAATCTTTGGCGCTTTCAATGATCAGACGGAGGCGGGATTCACTCTCGCGCAGGGCTTCCTCAGCTTGTTTGTGGTCTTCAATATCAACACAGGAGCCGATGTAGCCCAAGAACTGGTCTTCCAATCCGTAGCGAGGAACAGCTTGATTCATCACCCAACGGTATATGCCATCACAGCGTTTCAAGCGATATTCCATCTTGAACGGTTGACGGGCATCAAAGGCAGTCACATAGGTGTCTAAAGAGCGATCGAGGTCGTCGGGGTGGACTCCTTCTGTCCAACCATTGCCACTTTCTTGCTCGATCGTCCGTCCGGTAAAGTTTAGCCACGGGAGGTTGAAGTAATTACAGAGTTTATCGGTGCGGGCCATCCAAATCAGCACCGGGGCGGCATCTGCCATCAGCCGGAACCGTGCCTCACTCTCCCGTAGTGTGGCTTCGGCTTGTTTGCGATCGGTGATATCGTTGACCAGCGCTACAAACCCTTCAACTTTTCCCTGGCTATTGAAGCGGGGAACATAGGTCGCATTGATATAACGAGTTCCACCATCTTTGTAGGGAATTTGGCTTTCAAAGGTCACTTCCTGTCCTGCCAAGACTTGCTCAACATAAGGACGAATCCCTTCATAGCCAGTTTCGCCTAAAACCTCTTGGAGGTGCTTGCCATAGATTTCCGTTGCCGGATGTCCAAACCATTCTTCATATGCTCGATTGTTGAAGCGATAGCGCTGGTCTGAGTCTACAAAGGAAATCAAGGCAGGCACGGCATTGGTGACTAAACGAAGTTCTGCTTCTCGTTGTTGCAATACCTCCTCTGCCAGTTTTCGATCGGTAACATTTCGGAAATAAATGGTAATCCCGTTCGCGGCAGGGTAGGTGCGAACGTCATACCACCGATCGTGATAGGGATAAAACGCCGTGACTGATAAAGCCACGCGCTCGTTTGCCACACGCCGATAAACCCGCTCAAACTCGCTGCCATTGAGTCCGGGGAATTCTTCCCACACATTCTTCCCAATCAGATCGCTTGCAGTGCGGTCTAGCAGAATTTCCGCTGACCGATTCACGTAAGTGAAACGCCAATTCTCATCAAGGGAAAAGAATCCATCATCAATACTCTCTAGAATGTTGCGACTCTGCTCTTCGCTTTGACGCAACGCTTCTTCGGCTTGTTGACGATCGCTGATGTCGATTAATACGCCCCGCGTCGAAATTATGATGCCATCAGCGTTGTAGGCGCAATCGCCCTTTGCCAAAATCCAACGAACCGTGCCATCTGCCCACAGCGTCCGATACTCAATTTCAGTAAGCGGTTGATTCGCTTTTAGCTCAGTGAGGACGCTGTGAACGAATGGGCGATCGTCGTGATGCACGGCTTCTAAAAACACCTGCATCGACATTGCCGTATTGACGGGTAAACCAAACATCGCCTTGGCTATGTCCGTCAAACTCAGCGTGTCTGTTTCCAGATCCCAATACCACAAACCCAAATTGCCGCCTTCGGAAGCCAGTCGGAGTTGTTCTTCGCTCTCACGCAACGCCTGGAACGATCGATCGCGCTCTAAGGCGATGCTGGCAACTTGGGTGCCGAACTCGGCGAGTTTATGTTCCCAATCAGTGGGCATCCGCGCCTCGCTAAAGCACAGCATCAGCGAGCCCATAGGTAGATTGTCGTGCCTGAACACGGGCTGAGAATGACAGGCTAGAATGCCATGATCCACGCATAAATTTCGCCATGCTTGCGACCAGCGATCGTCATTAGCCATGTCGGCACAGGTCACGGGCTGACCGCTATACACTGCTTCGCCGCAGGTTCCAATGCACAAATCGTTAATCGCAGCACCTTGGAGTCCTTCACCAAAAGACGGCGGAAAGTCTGGAGTAATGGATCTCTTAAACGTCAGCCGCTGAGCATCGGCTAGCAGGAAGCCCGCGCGGGTACCCGGATTCAGCCTGGATACTGAGTCACACACGGCAGCCAGACAGTCGTCTAGGGGCTGTCCGAATGCGATCAACTCCAGCAGTCGTTTCTGCTCGATTAGGATGAGTTCTGCCTGTTTGCGATCGGTAATGTCAGCAAGCAAAACGGTCAGCCCACTGGGCGAAGGGTAAATTCGATGGTCATGCCAACTCTTCCAAGGTGAGTAGAGATAATCAAACTGGAGCGGCGTTTGTTCGCGCATTGCCCGATGAAACTGCACGTAAGCATCGGTGTCAACGGCAGCGGGAAATAACTCCCAAACGTTCTGACCCAGAATCGCTGACCGCGGCATTCCAACGATTTCACAGTAGCGATCGTTGGCATAGGTGTAGCGCCAATCGCGATCGAGGATGTAAAATCCATCGTTGATGGTAGACAGTACGGTTTCTAACTGTTCTTTTGCCGCAGTCGCCGCAGTTTGTGCTACTTGGCCCCGAAGCTGGGCCTTTTGTTCTAGGGACCTTGCCTCCTGTAAAGTTTGCAAGGCTGCTTTCGCATTTTTTATAGCAGTGCGCCACGATAGATTGAGTGAAGCGCTCAATCCTGCGGCGATCGAAAACATACCGATCCGAAGAATTGTCTCTACATTAGCGATCTGTAAGGAATAGAACGGCTCAATAAAAAAATAGTTGATTGCCAGCGTGGATAAAATTGTTGCCAGCAACCCAGCCCCGAAACTGCCATACCAGGAACTTACAATCACCGCGATGAAAAACAGGGGCGTCGTGGTTGGGTAAAGCCACGGTAAAAGCAATCGCGTTAGCCCCAGTGCCAGTGCCACGGAGAGGGTCGCCACACCATAGGGAAGTAGTCTAACTCTGAAAATACTGTTGATTCCCTCAAAACTCACCCTTTGTACTCCTTATCCGAAAAATATCTTGCTCGCCGCGCCTTACTCATCCAGCAAGATGTAAATTTGCTTTAGTTCCAAGCCAGAAGGCTTAGAGTGTCCCTTTTTCCAACGATTAATCGTGGGAAAGGTCATCCCTAATTCATCCGCCAACTTTTTCTGAGACAGGTTCAGCGCTGGCCGCCGTTCTCGCACCAAATTACCGATCGCTGGTTTTTCCGCCCTAAGCCGCTCTATGTTGAGAAGCCTGCGAAGTAACAGGCATAAAGCTGTTTATATTTTACACCTTTGACAGATTCCAGAGCTCAGTCATCTCTCTCAATATCTATAGCAATCCTTACAGGAGTCGTAAATTTTTTACCCCACCCCAACCCTCCCCGAACCCGCTCTGACAAAGTAAGAAATTCACAAATGATGCGAGGATTGCTATATGGAGTCAATCTTAAATCTAAAATAGACTAAGTTGCTTTAAATTCCTTTGAGGAGCGATCGCCAATCCCGACAGCGTTTCAGGTAAATGCGAGCTACCTGATCGCTGGGATTTGTTCGCAAACACTCTTCAAACAATTTTCCAGCTTCTCGGAACTCCTTGCGCTCGCACAGTAACATAGCTTCAGTATATACAGGCAAATTTGCTAGCTTTGCCGACAGAATTTCCGGTGGATCTGCATCAAATACCTCATAGACTACGACATATTGAGATTTTCCTTTTACCTGTACTTTATCCACAATCCGAATAGCATAATCGTTCTGATTTCGCAACCGTTCCAAAGTCTGCTGAGAAATTAACAGAGGTACGCCGTAATCTTTGGTCAATCCTTCAATGCGAGATGCTAAATTAACAGCATCGCTAATCACAGTGCTGTCCATTCGGCTTTTACCCCCGACTGTCCCCAGCATCAAAGAACCAGAATTGATACCAATGCCAATTTGAATCGGGATGTAGCCGACACTTTGACGGTGTTGGTTGTAATCAGTCAGGATATTTAGCATCGCAATACCCGCTTTCACGGCATCATCTGCATAGTCGCTAAACAGAGCCATAATTGCATCGCCGATGTATTTGTCAATAAAGCCGTTATTCCTAGTAATAGCAGGCTCCATCCGCGAAAGGTAAGCATTGATAAAATTAAAATTTTCTTGCGGCGTCATAGTTTCCGAAAGCGTCGTGAAGTCGCGGATATCCGCAAACAGCACCGACATTTCCGCCTGCACTTGGTCGCCTAAATTGACATCCATAATACTTTCATATCCCAACAAATTCAGAAATTGATGCGGCACGAATCGCCCGTAGGCATCAGTTAATTCTGATTCGGCCTCCAGGGCTTTTTCCAAATCTTTATTGAGTTCAAATAGTTTCTTAATAAATTTATGGCGGTCGGCTTCAGCTTGTTTGCGTTCCGTGACATCTTGAAAAACTGCGATCGCAAAAGCAACTTTGCCACCCTCGTCAAAAATTGGCGTTCCCCAAGTTTCCAGGGGTATTTTCTTGTCGGGTTGATGAATTTCCATATCATCAGCCGTCGCGCTTTCGCCCCTCAAAGCTCGGACGATAGGCAATTTTTCGGAAGGGTAAATAGTATCAGTTCCCGCGATATAAATTTGATAACTTTCTGACAAATCATCAACTGCATTTAACGGCAAAACCCCTTGACCGAATAACTGCTGTCCGGCGTGATTGACGTAGTAAGGTCTGCCTTGAGAATCGAGTACGGCCACGCCAACCGGAATCGCTTCCAGAAATTGAGCCAGCTTGTTTTCGCCTTCCCGCACCGCCTCCAATGCGCGAGATCGCAACTCAGTTTCAACCGTATCGGAATGTTCAGCAGTAGTTTCCAGCAAGATTTCCAGATCCGCTTTTTCCTCCTTCAAGTCTTCCACTTGCTGGCGCAATCTTTCTATCTCTAAAAGTAGCTGTTCTCTAGATGGTTGTTCTTCCAGCATAACCCGAGAATTTGCGCCTCGACTAACAAAAAATTGCTCTACAGCTCGCACCCTAAAAGTAATCGTGTTTCTATAGAAAATCCAACTGCAAACCAGGCATCAGGCGCTGGAAATTCCTCAAAGATTTACCGTGCCAACCTATGCTTTGAGAGCCTTGTACCGCTATTTGCACCCTGGCTGTTTTGCGTACCTCGATAATAAACTTCGATAGCATATTGATGCCAGAACTGTTCAAAAATTCTAACTGCTGCAAATTGAGGGTAATTTTCGTCGGTTCCACGTCGGCAACCTGGGTCAGCAACTGCGCTATCGGCGCGTACTCCGCAGGCCCGCTCAGTCTTAGAGATCCAAGAAAACTCACGGTTGCCGTTGCTGGATCGTAACAGATCTGGTAATCTTCTGTATTAATTTCCATACCCACAAAAAAAAGTCCCTTAGATATTATCGATCGCCCGCGTTGCTTATACTGTTAATTGCACCATAGTTGTCACCGCAATTACTTCCGGGTCTTTGTGCACGGTTTGGAATTTCCAGCCAAGTTTGGCGGTATAATCGGTGAGCATGGTCAACAAACCCAATCCAGAATCAGTACAGTTGTCGTCAGCAGCATTTTTTTCCAACCGCTGAATGTAAAGTTCGCTAGGCTCCGAGGCCAGCAACTCTTGAATATAAGCCTGAAACTTGTCCACAGCTTGCGGAGAGATGCTGTTAGCAACTGAGAAAATCACTCCGTCGCTGTCTAATTGCAGTTTAATATCGATCGGGTACTCCGAGGTTTCATCATTAAACTTCATGGCATTTTCCAATAACTCATTTGCAATGTAGCTAACAGCGCTTTTTATTTCAGCTTGTCTTTCAATTGTCGAGGGTTCATCTTGATTGCCCGGAAAAAAAGTCGTCAGGTAGTCAGCCAGAAAATCCGCCGACAAACCGTTGTTCCGCCACCGCTGCTTGAGAGGAACCGAACTCGGAGAAAATCCAATTATTAAGTATTCTTGGCTAGCAGGCTGCTCGATGAAATCGCCGAAAATCTGAGTCATATCGATGTGAGAGCTAAAGTTTGAGATGAGGGGATCACTGAATATATTTTAAACTTTAGAAGGGATATCCAAGTAGTTATTTTTGTTTGAGTACCAGCAACGTGATGTCGTCAAAAACTTTTTGTTCGCCGATGTGCGATCGCACGTCCTTAATTACAGCGTGCCTGATTTCGGCAACCGAACGCTGCGAATTAATCTCTATTACCTTAATTAACCGCTCTAAACCATAAAGCAGTTTATCCATATTTTTAGCTTCCGTAATCCCGTCAGTGTACAGCACTACCACATCTCCTGAATACAACTGCACAATTGTTTCAGCAACAAATTCAGCAATATCTGCATCCAGTCCGATCGGGAAACCCAAATCGATCGTATCAAACCGCTCTACACAACCGTTAGACCGCACTACAATCATTTCTTCGTGCTGGCCACTCAACTTCAGCATTCCCTGCTGATAGTCGAGCAAGGCAAGGCTAGCGTTTTTGTCGCATTTCATCCGCTGGATGTTATCGTAAATTACACTGTTAATAGCGCTTAAAAATTTAACCGGGTCTGATTCATTGTAAGCGAGCAAAGTTCGGACTGCCGTTTGAACCATAATCATTAAAACGCCGCTCTCCAATCCGTGTCCCGTCACGTCGCCAATGCCAATTTTTACTCTACCTTCGTGCTGGAGTACGTCGTAATAGTCGCCGCCTACTTCCTCAGCAGCCTCCATAAATCCCGCAATATCTAAGCCCACAACTTCGTTTAGTTCTCGGTCTTTCGGCAGCAGCATCTGCTGAATCTTGCGAGTAACGTCTAGTTCGGCGCTCATTCGCATATTTTCAGCTTTTAGGCGATCGTTGAGAACAGTAATTTCTTGATTTGCACCAACTAAGGCATCGGCAATCTTGTTAAACGCACCCACAACTTGCCCGAGTTCATCTCTGTTATCCAAAATGATTTTGTGGTCTAGATTGCCGCTTGCCATCTTTTTTGACGCTTCGTCTAGCACAAATACAGTTTGCATAACTGCCATGTAAAAAGATACAAATAAATAAATAACTATTGCTAAAGTTATTAACACAAAAATAACAACTATGCTTTTTTTTCTCACAAAAATATCAATACGTTTTTGCAGCAAAAAGTCTAATTCATTAACAGTTTCGTCCCACAGTTCAAAACTAGAACCCATAACTCGCTCGCTCCCATCAAGATAGGCATAATATTCCACTAAAGCTGTGGGATGAATCAGTTTATCTAGTTGCCCAGTTAGCTGCTCTACTACCAAATTAAATTTTCTCAAACCATCGCTTAATTTCTGTCGCAGATTCCCGTGAGGATTATTGCTAAATCCTACCTCCATATTGATTGCTAAATCCTGATTAAGTTCTCTCAATTGACCTGCCAAAGTAATCAGTTTAGCTCTTTCTTCAGGGGTGGCATCGGAACGCGCGCTACTTTTTTGAGAAAGCAGCCTAATCTCTGACAAGATTTTTTGCATTTCAGGAAGCTTCAGCAAAGTAGCATCCATCAAATAATAAGTATCTAGATCTGGATCTAATATTAGATTGGAAGTATCGCCGACGTGAGCGCTCAATCTATTAATGTCAGATGCTAATTTGTGATACACAATATCGTAAGTTTCTATACTCCACTGGCGGCGGCGAAGTTTAAAATTTTGCCAAGTTTGATAAATGTTATTAAATTCCTCGCTAGAAACTAAAATTTGTCCTAAATGGCGATCGGTATTTGCCAGGGATTGAAAGTTCGCGTCAATCTTAGTTTCTAACTTTGCCCTGATATCTGAATTGCTTAAATTGGGATTTAAACCCTGATAATTTAACAGTTGCAGTTTCGGTAGGTATTCCCTCAACTGGCGCAGCGGGCGCAGGTATTGATTACCGTAGATTTCTTTTTGGGCAAAGTCAACCCTGCTGTTAATTTCGGAAATCAGCAGGTACATGACCAAGGTTAACGGCATCGCAAATAGAAAACCGATCAGGGTAAATTTTTGAGGATAGCTCAGCCGATTCATTAAATGGATTCCTAAGGATTTTCTGTTCATAATCGAGAGATTTCAAAAATATTGTACTAAAAAACTAACGTTTGCTACTAAAGTATTTTCCGGGACTATCGCTCTAGAAAACCACAATGCTAATATAATTAATTAGCGATAGCTGATTTAATTTCTAATGCGTTTTCGTCCTGTTGCAACAAATTTTGCGGCATCCCTGTGATATCCTTGGCTCAGCTCGCCTCCCACAGTCTAAAACACGTTTAGCAGTTTTGGAACGAAAAATAGTAATTTGTACTGAAATTCGGGGGCGGGATTAGAGGCTTTTAAGAATATTTACTTAAGCATAAATTTTTCTTAATACCCTGAGACAAAAAGTAAAAATTAAGTAATAACTGGGTAGTGCAAGTTTCCACAAAACACAACTGCCGGCAGCGAGTAGAAATACTTGCGCCGCACCAGCAACCTGCTGTCAAGTCGGTTCTGCACAAAGGAACCAATAGCACCAGCAATAGTGTCTAAATAAGTATCTGCAGTTGAGTGTTCAGGAGCGATCGCGCATTGTGTAAAGTGAGGCAGAGGGCGTATGATGAAAAGAATCTCCAAAAATAAATCTCAAAAAAATAAAAACCGAGACCAAAAGCAGCCCAATCCTGTAATCTTGGCTTTGGTGCTGACAGGAATTCTGGTATGGGAAATGTATCCGGCGCTAAGACACACCGCTGTGGCTAACGCGGGCGCTCTCAAACATTCCCTCGGCCAGTTGGAAAGCCAACAGCAGCAAACCGCGCAGCAATTTTCCTCAGCGGCGGTGTCCCCAAAAATCAGCTATTCGATATTTGCACTCAATAGTCTAATTTCCGAACCGGGCAATTTGGCCGAGGGTACGCGCCAAAATCCCCCGAAACAATTGCCCGCAACCGTGGCAGCAGCCGTTCGCCAAGAGTTGTCGGACTCCACTGGCATTGCTGCTGACAAGTTGAAAGTAATTGAATCGAGCGGACAAAGTTGGCCGAATACTTGTTTAGGACTCGCGAAAGCGGATGAAGTTTGCGGTCAAATGATTGTCGAAGGTTGGCGGGTTGTGGTTTCTGATGGTAGCCAAACTTGGGTTTACCGTACTAATGCTAGGGGAAATGTGTTGCGTTTGGAAAAAAAGCTAGTTAGGTAAATGTACCCCTGTGAAATGAAATATAAGTTTCCTTTTGGAACAGGCAAGATGCCTGTTCCACAAAGAGTGAATTTTTTTGTGGGTGGGGATCACAAACAGGCAAGATGCCTGTTCCACAAAGAGTGGGCAGTAGGGGGTGGGGATCATAAACAGGCAAGATGCCTGTTCCACAAAGAGTGAGTTTTTTGTGGGTGCTTTCTTGTGGGGTGGGCTTCTAGCCCGCCCCTTGCTTTAATTTGGGAGTTGGTTTCTTTCGATGATGCCGCCGCCCAACAGCACATCCCCGTCATACCAAACAGCCGCTTGTCCGGGGGTAATGCTCAACTGCGGTTCGTCAAAAATCAACTTAACTCTTGTACCGCCGACTTTTTCCTCTGCTTGGGAGGATTCTACAGGAATAATTGTAGCCGGGACGGGGTGCGATCGATATCGAATCTGTACCTGAGCCCGAATCGGAGCCGTCGGTGCAGCCACAGAAACCCAATTCACTTTCTGGACTGTACACTCAGATTCTACTGCCAACTGTCGATCGCCCACAATTACCCGATTGCCAGCAGCATCGAGTTCAATCACGTACAGCGGTTCCGGTGCAGCAATTCCGAGTCCCTTCCGCTGACCGATTGTGTAGTGGTGTACGCCGTCGTGCTGTCCGAGCACCCGCCCTGACTTGTCCACAATGTCACCCTTTTGCGGCGCAATGTACTTATCCAGAAAAGCCCGCATCGAACCGTTACTTTCCACTAAACACAAATCCTGACTTTCCGGCTTATCAGCAGTTGTCAAGCCAAATTCCGCCGCAATTCTGCGAGTTTCTGTCTTGGTAATTTCCCCCAAAGGAAATTCCGTACCCGCCAGCAAATCCTGTGTTAAATCATACAAGAAATAAGACTGATCTTTCGCAGGGTCGATCGCCCGCAGCAACTGATAGCGACCTGTAGCAGTATCGTAAGTAATCCGAGCGTAGTGTCCTGTAGCGATTTTTTCAATTCCGAGTTCTTCGCGAGCATACTTAAGCATTGGCCCGAACTTCACAGTTTTATTGCACTGGGAACAAGGCAAAGGCGTAACTCCTGCGCTGTAACCCTCCACCAAATAATCGACAATACTTGCCTGAAAGACCTCGCGGCTGTCAACAATGTGGTGGGGAACGCCCAAATCTTCGCAAATTTTAGCTGCATCGACCATTCCCTCAGAGCAGCACTGACCTTTGCCCTTCATCAACCACAGCGTTAAACCCACCACTTCATATCCCTGATGGTGTAAAATTGCGGCTGCTGCGGAACTATCGACCCCGCCGGAGAGGCCTACAACAATCTTGTTCATGATTCGGAGAGAAATTGCTATTTTACTGTGAGTTAGTTCGATCGAGCTAATTTATTATACCACAAAAATACTACAACTTGCGACTGCTGCTGTTAGCTGAAATTTTAGCACTTAATATGACTATTCAAAAATTTGTTGTTACCGCCGACCAAATGCGGCAAATAGAAACCCGAATCTTTGTCGCTGGAATGCCAGTGGCAGCTTTAATGGAAAAAGTCGCGGGACTGATTGCTAGACGCATTCAGGCGCTTTTGAAAGCGGAAGGAAGTTCGGCAACTAGCAGTGTACGGGATTTAACGGATAGAGGGAAAAGCCCAGAAGGGAAAAATATTGTTAATTCTCAATTGCCAGTTATCGGCGTATTGGTTGGGCCCGGACACAACGGCGGCGATGCTTTGGTTGTTGCGCGCGAATTGCACTTTCAAGGATTCCAAGTAGTTGTTTACTGTCCGTTTTCTAAACTCAAAGAACTAACAAAAAATCACGCTGATTATGCGCGTTATTTAAATATTCCATTTGTTGATAAAATTGAAAATCTGAAAAACTGCACTTTGCTCGTAGATGGTTTATTTGGCTTTGGATTAGAACGAGAAATTACTAACGCCACTGCCGCAGCCATTGACGAAATAAATAACTTAAATATTCCCATTTTAAGTATAGACATTCCATCGGGAATTCATACAGATACCGGAGAAGTTTTGGGGACGGCAATTAGGGCAAAACATACATTATGTTTGGGTTTGTGGAAAATGGCATTTCTGCAAGACAGAGCGTTAGAATATATCGGCACGTCAGAGTTAATTGATTTTGATATTCCGGCAGCAGATATTGCAGCAATATTGGGCGATTCGCCAGCAATACAACGCATTACAAAAGCATCGGCAACTCACCATTTGCCGTTACCCCGATCGCCAATTTCGCACAAATACACCAACGGTCACTTACTAATTATTGCAGGTTCCCGCCGCTACAGCGGAGCCGCAATTTTGGCAGCATTGGGAGCAAGAGCCAGTGGCATCGGAATGCTGTCAATTGCTGTTCCGGAGTCGATTAAACCGATGTTGAGCAGTCAGTTGCCAGAGGCATTAGTTATAGGATGTCCCGAAACCCAAAGCGGTGCAATTAGCGAGTTGCCAGTAGCAATTGATTTGAGTTCTTATGATGCGATCGCCGCAGGGCCAGGTCTGACATTGGAAGCCGCAATAGCTGTAGAATCTTTACTGGAGAGCGATCGACCTCTGGTTTTAGATGCTGACGGTTTAAATATCCTCGCTCAACTCGGCACAGTCCCGATTTTGTCCGAACGCTGTGCACTGACAATTATCACGCCTCATCCGGGCGAATTCAAGCGTTTATTTCCCGAATTAGCCGACGAAACCGGCGATGATCGAATTGCGGCAACTCAAGCAGCAGCTCAGCTTTGCGGTGCAACGATATTGCTCAAAGGAGCCAGAGTGTGCATAAGTTGGAAGGATGAGGACGATTCCCTACGGGATAGCTACGCTTCACGTACTATCACCTACCTCAATCCCGAAAGCACCCCAGCCCTCGCCAGAGGCGGCAGCGGCGACGTTTTGACCGGCTTGTTAGGGGGATTATTAGCAACTGCGATCGCCCGCAAATCCCCCCCTAAATCAGTTGCTGCAACAGCAGCTTGGTGGCACGCTCAAGCCGGAATCATGGCAGCCAAAGAACGGACGGAATTAGGAGTAGATGCTTTTACTTTGACACAGTATTTAATTCCAGCTTTGCGAGAGTTTGCTAAGTAAACAATCAACGTGAGTTGGTAGGGTCCGTACCCCGCATCTTTGTATTTGGTAGGTGTGCACCGCGCACCTTAGCCCTTGGTTTGTATTGACAACGGAAGTCCTCATAAAAATATTACAAGTTGCATTCCTTACGACAAACCAACGGGTAACTCAAACGAGTGACACTCAAATGAGTGACACTCCAAAAAGTGACTGTGCATCCATAAATCCCACCAGTTATACCTGAAATATCAAACACCAAAACTTAAATGTTGAAAGGAACCACCTTATGTACACCGAAGAAAGAAGCTTGAACAATGAAACTATGGCTCTCGTCGCCGATACTACTTCTCAATCAACTCTGGCCTTTGCTGAAACCACTGGAGTAAACAAACCCACATTACAAATGGGTTCAACAGGTCAAGCTGTCAAGGAACTACAACAGCTTCTATATCATTGGGGTTATTATTTCGGGCCGATTGACGGTATTTTCGGCGTCCAAGTTCAAAACGCGGTCAAAGGCTATCAACACCGCGTCTTTTTAAAAGAAGATGGGATTGTCGGCCCTATCACTTGGCAAGCACTATACTCTGGTGCACCTGTGAATATGCCGGTAGTCATGAAGGGCAGTTCTGGTAATGCTGTTAAAATTGTTCAGAATGTCTTGAAAATCAATGGATACTATTTCGGCTCCATTGACGGATTGTTCGGGCCGATGACAGATGTAGCAGTGCGACAATTGCAAATTAGCAAGGCTTTACCGCAAGATGGAATTGTCGGCTATAGAACTTGGCACGCCCTCAGCAAGTTACCGCACTAATGACGGGTTGGATTCATATCAATTCTGGTTGTACGAGCGAAATGATTGTTGACGGTTGACTGTTGACTCGATTTTATTCTGATGCAACCGGAAACGATATCACTTTCAGTGATGGCAAAAAATCGTTAGCTCAATTAGGGATTTAGGCTTTGCCTAAGTCCCTAATTATCGTTAAGGGTAAGGCAGCGCGCGGGAAGGGCGATCGCAAATTCTGTTACCGTTCTCGGCGATGAAAAATATTCTAGACTTTTCTGTGGTTATTTGTTACTCTATCTTAGGAAATTGGGAGTCACAATCCGGTTTATTTCCATTCAGCTTTAGTTGTAAAGAGTTGCACTCAGAAAATTATTATTCAGATACTTAGGTAACAAGAATTACCGATGGGAGGCTTATTCCCGGTTTCTAGGAAAAATTCCAGGTTTATTAACGAGAAATCTAGGAAGAAACCGGGTTTCTAAGCCAAGCGCGCACAAGTCCTAAATTAACCTTTGATGAACTTTTCTAATTTGTGAGCCATCTTCTCTACAATTCCCTCCGAAGTATCTGTCGCCGATGCTTCAGCTTCAATACGCTTGACCGCATCCTCTGGAAGATTGAGCAACTGCACTAATTTTTGATAAGCTGCGGCTTCTTCTGCGTTAATTTTTGGTTCATCGGGAGTGCGAGAACTAGATGAAATCACTTCATAGCCGAGTTGCAAGACTAATTCCCTTTCATCTTGAGTTTCTAGTTGACCGATCAACTCATCAAGGGGGATATTTTGCATGATATAATCCCGCAGTTCTTGTTGCATTTGTTGTGCGTCAGTATCTGGGGCAAACAAACCGCAAAAGCGATCGAGCATTAAATTAACTTCTTCTGTCGCGAGTTCGCCGTCAGCCCAGGCCATAGAAGCAACAATTCTCAGCAGATTCATCTGGCGGGGCGTAATTGATGGAGGAGGTGGGGTTTGCATAATTAAAATTGGTAATTGGTAATTGGGAGTTGGGAATTGGGAATTGGGAATTGGGAATTGGGCCTGATTCCTTCTTGTCTTTTCTTTCCCCTTCCCCTTCATTTATGTCACAATTTCGATAGAGGAACTCCCAGCCATCCAGTAAAGTTTTGTTTCTGAATAGCCGTGGGCTTTTCCACCGGCACGATCGAGTAACGGGTCGGTTCCGGCGGCGCGAGAGTAACACGACAAGTCCGCAGTTCGTCTTGGTGAAAAACCGTCACCTCTATTGTGTCCCCCGGCTGATAATCTTTAAGCCTCTCACCCGCTTGTTCTGAATTTACCCGAAAACCTTCGATCGCCAGCAACTCGTCCCCAGCGTCAATTCCTGCTAATTGTGCCGGAGAGCCTATTGCGACAAATTTAACCATTTCCCGCCCGTTTTCGGCTCCCAACGTCCAACCGATGCGAGGCGTTTGGTCACTTTCATCTACCCAAATTTGCAGCCCAAAAGGTTCCAGATACTTGTTGTAAGGCAACTCTTCTGTGCCGTCTATATAGCGCGCGAAAAAGTCGCTCAAATCGAGGCCGGCGACTGACTCGATCGCACTTTGCAACTCTTCCGGAGTAAAGCCTATTTCTGCGGGCCGCGAAGGAGAATTTAACTCTCCGTTTGATGTCAAATGCGCCGGCTTGCCCTCTGTTTCCGGCTTCAGTTCAAAATCGTCGTTTTTACGGGAATTAGCCTTGCCAAACTTCTGCCACATCAAACGCATCACATCGTCGAGCGATCGCTCGTTGCCGTGTCTGGCTCGAATCAACAAATCGAGCAAAAACGAAACAACTTCCCCTTTCAAATAATAGGAAATCTGCGAATTATCGCTGTTAGCATCCCGGCGATAAAGTTTAATCCAAGCATCCCAGCTCGACTCACTGACAGGCTGCACGTTCCGCCCCGGAGTCGTCTGCAAGCGAGTGATTTCCTTAGCCAAATTTTGGAAATAACCTTTCACGCTGTAGATACCAGCTCGAAAAGGAATCACCAAATCGTAATAACTGGTCGTGCCTTCAGAGAACCATAAAGAAGGAGTGTAGTTCTCTTTTTCGTAGTCAAATACTTCGAGAGCTTTCGGTCGAATCCGCTTGACATTCCAGAGGTGAAAAAACTCGTGAGCCACCAACTGAATAAAGCGTTCGTACTTGTCTTTAGCCCGAAAATTAAAACGCGGATAGTTGAGAGTGCAACTCTCCTTGTGTTCCAAACCGCCAAAACCAGAGCTGGACAAATGCAGGAAAAACACATAGCGTTCGTAAGGCAAACCGCCGAACATTTTGGCTTCAACCTCAATGACTTTTTGGATGTCTTGAATCGCCCGATCGGGTTCTAAATTGCCTTTTCCCCAAACAACTAGCTGGTGGGGTTTTCCCATCACTTCAAACTCGTACACTTCGTGATAGCCAATCTCAAAAGGACTGTCTACGAGAGTGTCAAAATCCGCAGCAGCAAAAGTAAGATTTTGCCCGGAAACAGGTGGCAAAGCAGTAACTGTGCGCCATTCCGGCTGCGGCGGCACAACTGTCACGGTGTAGCAGTTGCGCTCAAAACCTGGCAAGAAAAAGCACAGAGCCGCTGGATTAAAATAACCGTGAGTCGAGTCTAAATGATTGGTTCGCACTGTCAGTTCGTTGGCAAAAATGCGATAGCGAACCGTGATATCTGACACCGAATTGGTCTCGATTTGCCAGTGATTTTTGCTGAGCTTGCGCCAAGGTAAAGCACGCGCGGCGTAGCTATCCCGTAGGGAATCGCCCGCCTGGGAGCTAAAATCTTGCAGGTGGCGGGCGTACTCTCGAACCAAGTAAGAACCGGGAGTCCAGACAGGCATTTTTAAATCGAGAACAGACTCCGACCAACCTTGCACGCGCAAAGTCACTTCAAAGAGGTGGGATGCAGGATTGGGCATCGCCACCGAATATTGAATTGTCGGTGCTGTTAGTTGCTCCTCACTGTTGCCGGCCGCGGACGAAGTATCCAAACAAGTAAGATCAGTCATTGACTTGCCAAATTAATCAAGTGCTTGAGGTTGATCAAATGGATAGTTTGGCGGTCTGGATCTATTTTGATCCAACCTTTACTATCGAGTTTTTCCATAATTTTGCTGGTTTCATCTAGGGTGATATCTGTGACATCAGCTAAGTCTTCATAAGGAATATTGAAGATATCTTTGCCCTCAGCAGTTTTCTGACCGTAGTTTTCTGCCAGCTCGACTAAAGTATTTGCTAGTTTAACCGCTGGCTGGCGGTTGCGGAGTTGATAGCGGAGATTGGTTTGGCGGAGCCGCCGCACCATCAGTTGCAGCATCCGGTGGTGCAATTGCGGGTCTTTAAACAGGGTTTGGATAAATCGTTGAGCTGTGACGCTGAGAAGTCGCACGGGGGATAGAGCAAGTACGTCATTTGATCGGGGAGATTCGTCCAGAATGGCCATTTCACCGAAGAAGGCACCCCGTCCTAAAATAGCCATTGATACAGCTCGATCGTTTGACAAGCGCCGGACTTTTACCCAGCCAGACACGACAAAGTAAATCGCGTTGCCCCAAGAATCCTCCATCACCACAGCTCGGCCCGGGGGATACTCATGCTTGACGGCATTTGATAGCAGCCCTCCCAAGGTTTCTGGGTTAGCACCCTTAAATAGAGGGAATAGCTCACTGAAAGCTTCTGTCTTCATGCAAACTCGCGGAGGTGGGAAATATGATTAGGCGACACCCAACAGCTAGGGAACGATCGATGTTTGGGAACACAAACAATCCGTTGCTCCTTTAATTGATGATAAGGGTGCACAGGCCCGCTTCACTTAAAATTGGCAGATTCTTTAATCTTAAACGGCTTTACAAGCCTGCCACTGCCTGTTGAACTTTACCCAACAGAGGTTCTATGTATTCCGGCCAGCCGATCGCGATTGACTGCGTGTGGGCCAGAGTCTCCGGCTCGATCACATCTTTAGTCCACCTCAGCGGTTGACCTTGCAAGTCGCAACAAACCAATCCCGCTGCTTTTGCTAGAGCCAGAGGGCCGGCGGTATCCCACACTTTAACTCTGCCGTTGAGATACAGGTACAAACCGGCTCTACCGAAGATAACTTCCATCACTTTTAAGCCAAAGCTGCCCAGCGAGTAAAATTCGGCTCCGGGGATGCTTTGGGCGATCGCCCGGGCGTAGTTTTTCTGGTCTTTATCTCCGAGAATAATTTTACAATTTTCCGCTGTCGGGGCCGGGGGTTTGCACAGGGCGATCGGCTGCGCCGCTTGGGTTCCCACACTTTGGAACAATCCCCAATCTTTGCCGCCAAAATACATTTGGTCAAAAGCCGGGGCGTAGATCCAACCGGCCACTGGTTCGTCCTCAAGCAGCAGCCCCACCATCGAAGCGTAGTGGAGTTTTCCCCGAATAAATTCTTCAGTCCCATCGAGGGGATCGATGCACCAGAGGCGCTGGTAATTAGCCCCGTAAGCTGCTCTGGAGGCGCTGTTTTCCTCCGTGATCCTGCCATCTTCAGGAAACAAAGCGCTAAATGCTGCCGATAGTTGTCGGTCTAGGTATTGATCGATACTCGTCACGTAGTCGTTGGGCCCTTTCTCGGAAACTTCAAAAGGTTCGGCTGCTAGCTTGTAAGCTTCTTGACCGCACTCGCGGAGGGTGTAGCGAATTTTTTGGTCTTGCTCTGGAGAAATATACATGAGGTTAAACATAAATGCTTTAGCTAACTTCAGCATAAAAGCTTAAGTCCTTGGAATCGATCGGCGGGTGTCACTGTTTTTGATTCGTAGAGGATTTGCGGCCGGGTGTCCATAAACCCGGTTTCCTAACCATGAGGGCCGTTGCTATACAAGCCCCAGACAGGATTGGTGGAACTCAAAAAAAATTAGACATGAGGGAGAACCCCCCAGATTCATCTGTAGAGTAAAATCTAAAATCTAAAATCTAAAATTTCTCGATCGGACCAGCACGTTCAACAGTAGAGGATAAAATCTTCTGAGGTTAGATAATTTGTGGCAGCACCTGCAGAATTCTAAGGAGAATAGTTTGAAATACCATTTGGCATTAGGTCGCAAAATAGACCTAGATGGAATTGACCGCGATGCACAACTCGGCAAATGCCCTCGCCACGTCCTGCGAGCCCTCAGAGACCGCTTAAATGCCACCGTTCATGCCCCAGATGGCGAAGCGATATCGTTGAGCGACAAGCTGCTATCGAAAATTTCTTCTAAACCCGAACATTGGGCCGCCGCGCGCAAATTGTCCAAGCAAGTCAGTAGCGACGACGTGATATTTTGTAACGGCGGTGACATTGGCGTTCCAGTAGCGGCGATGTGTGGCCAATTGCCCAATCGCCCGAAAATTGTTGTACATTTCCACAATGTCGATCGGCCGCGCGGCCGCCTCGCGCTGAAACTATTTGGTTTGGCTGACAAAATTGATGTGTTCATGGCCTGCGCCACCCCTCAAGCTGACTTCCTCCGTAGTTATTTAGCTATACCTGAATCCCGCATTTTAGTGCTTCTAGACCAGACAGATACTCAGTTTTTTACACCGGGCCCCGTTTCTGCCGAGAAAAAGCGGCAAACAGTTGTTAGCGTGGGATTAGAAAAGCGCGACTACCGACTCTTAGCAGCAGCAACTGCTGACTTAGATGTTGACGTAAAAATTAGCGGTTTTTCTAAAGATGCCAAGGCTTTATCGAAAGCTTTCCCCGATACTATGCCAGAAAATATGTCGCGCAAATTCTACGAATGGCCAGATTTACTGCAGCTTTACGGCGATGCAGACGTAATTGCAGTTTGTTTGGTGGACAATAAATATGCTGCTGGAGTGCAGGCTTTACTGGAAGCAATGGCCTGCAAGCGGCCGGTCGTCATGACTCGGACTCAAGGTATGGTCGATTATTTAGCGGCCCCGGATATTGCCAAAGTGGTAGATGTGGGAGATGCAGCAGGTTTGCGCGAGGCGATCGTCCATTTGCTAAAAAATCCTCAAGAAGCTGAATCTCAAGCGCAGCGGGGCTACGAAATGGTTGTGAACCAGCACAGCAGCGAACGTTATGTCGATGTTTTAGCCCAGAAGTTGCGATCGCTTTAATAAAACTGTAGGGTGCGCCGAGGCGCACCATAACTCACGCTCGGAGGATGGACAATGCACGCCTTACTGCTATAGATAAAAAGCCAAACTATTTATTATCTAAGTCATAAGCTGTTGTACCTTTAAATAGGGTATAATAAAAATTAAGTTTAGTCAATTTTTACAAAAATGCCAGCCAAAAACC